>JALZOE010000080.1 GCA_030857325.1 Acidobacteriota bacterium | reverse complement strand
GCAGCAGGTCGGCTGAAATTTCTAAAAACTTAAAATTAAAAAAAGGAAATCATTTTTATAAATTCGCTTTCCTTTTTTTATTTGTCTGAAAATTATCTACGCGGCTTTTGGAAACTCGATTACTTTTGAAGCAGATTTCTCGACATTGCCTGCGTCGCGGCGGTTGAGTTTATAACGCGCGGCGGAAATTACGCGGTGCAAATCGTCAATCATTCCTTCTTCGATACGCATCGTTTTTTGACACGTCCAGCCTAAACTTTCCGTCCACGTTGAAAGTTTCAAAACGACTTCGTTCGTTTCGATTGAGACTTCAATTTTTTTATCGTCGGAAATTGAAGGTAAGAATTCCGTCGCTGTATTGGTTTGCATAAATTTTAGAAAAATAAAATAAGAAAATGAAAGTCGATTTCAATAAAGATTATCGACAAAAAAATTGCTTTCGTCAAGTTTCCCGAAAGAGAAGCCGCGACGAAAGCAATTTTTTTTCAATGCAAAAGCAAAAAGTTATTTTCCAGCTTTCCATTCAGCCAGCCGTTTTTCCAATGCGGTTGTATTTCCGGCGGGCGTCGTCGCTTTTGCCAGTTGAATCGCTCGTTCGGCGACGGCGATAGCTTCGGTCTTTTTGCCGGAATCGGCTAATAAATAAGCCTTCAAACCCAAAGCATTCGGAGTTTCACGCACTTTTATCGACGAATCAATCCACTGAATCGCTTCAGGGTAACTCGCCGTCATCTTTTGAGCGTAAACCCATCCTGCCGCCTGCGCGGGCGTGCGAAAATCATCGGTTTTCAATGTCGTCATCTGCTTGCGAATTTCCGCCAAAGCTCTGCCGTTGACATCGCCGGCATCGACGGTGAAAGGAACGCGGAGCTTTTCCCAGCGCAAGACGACATCGGCGGCGTTTGCTTTGATGTTTTCAAATCCGAGCGACATCGTTTCCTGAAATTCAGCCGTTTGCGGTTTTACGGTTACGCGCAACTGGTCTTGTTTAATGTCGTATCTAAAACTGCCCCATTCATTGTTGACTTTATTGAAAACAATCGTCCATTCGTCTTTGTTGGGAATCGTGTGCAAGCCGTATTTTCCGGCAGGCAAAATTTGCCCGTTGATGGTTAAATCGCGGCTTGTTTCAAAAGTCGTATTGTCATTTGCGCCCGTGCGCCAGACTTCGCCGTATGGAACCATTTTGCCCCAAACTTCGCGCGCCTTGACGTTCGGGCGATGATAAACCAGCGCGATACGAGCGTCGCCAATCGTTTGCACCACTTCGCCGCGCTGCGATTCGCGCGGCAAATTTAATTGTCCGAAAGCATTTGAAACAAGTAACAAAGCTAAAATAGAGACCAGATAAATTTTTGTTTTCATAATTTTTACTCCTCGAAATTAAAACTAATAAAATTAAAGCAAAAGTGCCAGCGTAAAATCAGATGATAAACGACGGCAAAAAATTGTTTGATGCGCTCCTTAAACTTTTATCACAATTTATTAAGTGCTTTCTAATTTTTCCTTCGCTTTCCGCACGAATTTCTTTATCATTCCGGCAACTTCCCGCTGCATTCCTTTACCGACGCGCGATTCGCCCACGAGACCGGCGAGAAAATGTAGTTCGCGCGCCGAGTTGCGGCGTATTTCGACATTTTGGGAAAATTGAACCGTCGTTTTGTTCGCGCCGTTTTCGATAAAATCCGCCGAATACCTGAGAAAATTTTCTTTCTCACCTGTTTTCGGAATCCATTCGATACGCTCGTCGGATTTTTCGGTGAGTTCGACCGAAAAAGACTGCTGCATAGCGCCGATAAGCGGGATTTCGGCGCGAATCGTCCAGCGTGCCGTGTCGTCCGCGTTGGTGTGAATACTTTCGACGTTCGGCATCAATTCGATAAAATTTCTGATGTCGGCAAAAAACCCGCGCACCCGTTCAATGGGCGCGCTGACTTCAAATTTGTCGCTGTAATCGGCGTGAATCGTAAACATAATAAAAAAGTTCAAAGTTCAAAGTTCAAAGTTTAGTTCGATGTTTTTACTTTGAACTTTGAACTTTTAGAAAGTTCCGTTAAACAGAATCGAATTAAAAAACGGGCGCGTCGCCGTGCGGAAGATGCCGCGGAAAAACGGTTCTTCGGCAAATAAAATGACGTGTCCCGCGCCGGTCGGCTCGTCAATCAAATAAGCCGTGCCTTGAAGAAGTTTTTCCGTGTTGCCTTCCCAGACAAAACCGGAAATCGTCAATGGATTTTTCGGCTTCGGCTCAAATAATAAAGCATTCGTTCCGTCTTTCGAGAAACGGAAAAAGTAACCGGACGACAGCAGAACCGGTAAATTGTCGTCTTCGATGCCGTAAGTCAGATAACTCGTGCGGTCAACCGTCGCGCGCATAATCGAGCCGGGAATCGCTTCGGGAACTTGCCCGGCGTTTGCCGAAGGCGACGCAATCGGCGGCAAAACCGGCGGCGCGCCGTCGGCTTTATCGAATTTTAATTCCTGCGAAGCGTTCGATTCGTTTTCCGTCGATTGAGATTTGGCTTTTGATTTTTGCGTGGTTGGTGTCGGACGAGTTTCGGCTTCTTTGCGTTTGTCGTTTTCGTCGCCGTCCGCTATTTTTCCTTTTTCTTCGTCATCACTGCTTCCGACGAGTTTTGAAGAAGTCAGCCCGACATCTTTGAGCGCGGCGAAAACCGACGCTCCCTTAACGGTTATCAAAGTTCCGCCGCCGGAAATCCATTCTTTCAGCGACGAAATTCCGCTGCTGCCGAGCGCGCCGAAATAACGGCTTGCCGAACCGTTCGGCATAATTAAAACCGTGTAATTCTTTAAAGCGCCGCTTTTGATATTGGTTATCGTCAGCGGCGTAAATTCGACTTTGTAACGGTCAAGCGTCCACCAAATCGAGCCGTAACTTGTCTGGTCAACCGTTTCGTCGGCAACCATCGCAATTTTCGGCACTTGCAGGGAGACGACGTTTTCGCTTCCGACGTTTGTGTCGCCTTCGTCTGTATAACCTGTATTTACAGCAGTTACGTTGACGCCTAACTCCTTTGCGAGTCGATTAACCGCTTCGTGAACGGTTTCCGCGTTTCTGGTAACGCGAACGACAAAAGTTCCGCGATTCCAATTTCTGCCGCCCGCCGTTAAGGTTTTCGTAGCGACGGCGACGCGAAAGCCTTCTTTTAATAATCGCAAAGCCAGAACGCCCGCACCATCGGTTTGATACGGAATAATATAGGCGATTTGCGCTCTGCCGGAAACATTTCCGCGTTTTGCCGCATTGAGATACTCGTTTGTTACAATCGCGGCGTTGATGTTCGCGGCGTCTTCGGTCCAGAATGCGTCAACTCCGAACGCGAGCGACAGATTCCAAGCCGTGATGTCGTAAAAGCCGTATTCTTCTTTTTGCGCCGAAGAACCGCGCCGTTCGTTGCGCCGAAAGCGTGTCATATTATCTTTAACAAACGCGGCGTCCTGCGGCGTGTCCTGTTCGAGAAGCGCTTTTATAATTCGCTTCTGCGGTTGATTCAAATCAATGACATAAGCGCCCGCCGCAAAAGTTTGCGATACTTTCGGCGCGTTGTTTTGAGAATAGCTGTGCGCGTTTGCGGAAGAAAACGAAGCGTTGGCGACTTTGACTTCGACTTTTGCGCGAAGCAGAATCTCCATCATTTCCGCTGTTTTTACCGGATCTTTCGACCCGTCGATAACGATGCGTTTGAGTTTTTCGCGGGCGGTTTCTTCGATTGCCGTGCGGCGAAAATCGTAGTAATCCGCAAGGCGTGAGGCGCGATTTTTGGCGATAGTTTCGAGCGTCGTCAACGAAGCGACGTAATGTTTGGCAATCGCCGAGCGCAAAGTGGCAATCGTGCCGTCGTCGCGCGTCCAGCGCAAACCTTTAAAGCCACCGCCGTCGGTTTCATACGTCATACCGATAGCGCCGTTCAGCGCCGGAAACGAATCCCAGTAGCCCGGATAAAATAAATCGAAAATATCGCGCACGTAATAATCCCATTTGTTGTGGTCAAACGCGTTAGCGTTGGCGCGTCCGAACATATCGAGCCATTTGTTTGTCTGTGGCTGCGGCAGATTCGGGTTTATCGGCAGCGCGGCGGGCGGGAAAAAATACTGCGACGGCTGTCCGTGATGGTCAACGACAACCTGCGGATTCCATTCAAAAAAAGCTTTTTGCAGATTGTGCGTTTCCACCTGCGTGGCGGCGATATTGTCGCGGTTCAAATCGAATCGAAAATGATTGTATCTGCCGTTTATCGACCACGGCTCGCGATGTTCGAGCGCGTTGCGGTCGGCGTTTCCGGTTGCAACCGAGTTATACCAGGTAACGAATCTTTCGTGTCCGTCCGGGTTTTCGCCCGTAATAATGAGCGTTACGTTGTTCTTTAAAATGTCTAAAGTCGCGGGTTCGTTCGAGGCGGCGAGTTGATACGCGACCTGCATCATCGCTTCAAACGACGCCGATTCGTTGCCGTGAATCGTGTAAGCCATCCACGAGATTGCCGGATTCGTCTGCGCGATTTGGTTGGCTTCAACCGGAGACGTTTTTCTCGAATCGGTCAGCTTTGCGTTGTTCGCTTTTATTTCGTCGAGTCTTGAAATGTTTTCCGGCGCGGAAATCGCTATTATATGCTGCATCCGGTGTTCGTTCGTCTCGCCGATGTCGAAAACGCGCACGCGGTCGGGCGCGGATTTGGCGATTGCGTCGATAACCTTTTCCATCTGCGCGTAAGTGGTGTGGAAATCGCCGACATCAAAACGCAGAATGCTCTGCGGGCGCGGAACTTCCGTCCGATACGCGCCGCGCGTGTAGAAATCGAATTTTTCTTCCGCTTGTGAAAAGACGTTTTGGGCAAAGACGGCGAAGGCGAGCGCGCAAAACAAAAGACTCTTTAGTTTCATTATAGATAAATTATCCGACGTGTTCGGGTTTAAATTTTGCAGAACTTGTCTTAGATATTAAACTGTTAGGGCGCAAACGCACAAAGACAATGAATGATTTTCCAGAAAAAATGTGTCCGAAATGTCATTACCCGAAAATGAAGTCGTGGGAAGAATTAAGCGGTGAAGAAAAGTTTCTGATTGAAAAACTGCCGCCGAGCGCGGAATTTTCTCCGGCGGAAAGAAAAAAGCACCGCTTTTGCGAGCGATGCCGTTTTGAAGCGGTCGAGCCTCGAACCGAAATTGTTTAAGGCTGTAATTTGACGCCGAAATCGAAGAATTTCGAGCCGACTGCCGCGCCCGCGTTCAAGCCGCCGTGTGAAAAATTCGCTCTTACGCGCGGGCTTCCGCATTTATAAAATTATTAGTCTGAATACTTATCACATTCAACCTTCTAAAATACGCTCGAACGAAGCACGAATATTGAGACGATGAACGGTTAAATTTTCGAGCAGTTCCTGAATCGAAGCGATTTTCATTCTTTTCGTGATAATTTGCAGAGCATTTTTATTGCCGACCGGAACGCGCGTCGAGCGACCGACGATTAAACGCAGGTTGTGGTCGAGTTCGCTCAAAAATGCGTAACCGTTTGCAAAGTTTTGAAAATCTTCCTCGCTCAAAGAATTTTTTTCGCGCAGTCGTCCGAGCATAAAAACGGTCGAGCGGTTTTCGCCCGCGTCGGGAACGTTATCGCGCAATTGCAGAAAACGCATCGCAAAATAAACGTCGAGCATTCCGCCCTCGCCGAATTTTATGTCGATTTCGCCCGTTTTGCCGCCGCCGGATTTCTCCCGCTCCAATCTCTCGCGCACGCGCCGCGTTTCGTCTCTCAAAATCCCGAATCCCGAATCCCGAATTTCGTCTTCCCGCGCTTTTCGATGAATAATCCGGCGCGCTTCGCCTTCGATTGTTTCGGCTAACGGCAAATCTCCGGCGACGCCGCGCATTTTGACGTAAGCGAGCCATTCCCACATCGACGCGCGCGTTTCCAGGTAATTCAGAAACGCGTTTTTGCCCGAAACAATCGCGCCGTTTTTGCCGTCGGGACGCAGCCGCAAATCGACGCGGTAGAGATGCCCGTCGCGCGTCAAACTCGAAAGCGTCGTAACGAAAATCTCGGCGGCGCGGGTATAAAAAGTTTCGGGTTCAAAATTCAAAGTTTCAGGTTCTTTGGTTTGACGGGCAGCGTTTCGCTCATTCGCATCGAACCCTTTCGGACTTTGAACATTAAACCTTGAACTTTGAACTTCTTCATAGATGAGAATCAAATCCAAATCCGAATTGTAATCCATTCCGCCGCCGCCGAGTTTTCCCAAACCCAGAACGGCAAAGGAAAAATCTTCGGTTTTGACTTTGAGGCGTCTTTCAAGCTCGCGTTTTGTAATAAAAATCGCGGCTTCGATGCTTGCTTCGGCAAGTTTCGTCTGCGCCTTTTTAGCTTCGGCGCGGGTGATTTTTTCAAACGCGTCGAAGACGACAATTTCAAGTAAAAAGCCAGACCACGTTTTTCGCAAAACCGATAATTCACCGGCAAAATCGTTTGTCTCCCGGATTCGAGCCGCGAAAACTTGCTTGTAGTCCGTTTCGCCGAAATCTTTTTCCGTGTCCGGCAAACTTTTAATCAAAGCCGGATTGGTCAGCAGCGTTTCGGCAAAATGCGGCGAAATTTCCGCAAGCAATTCCAGTGTTTTAAAGGCTGCGTCGTCCGAATCGATTTTAATATTAGATTTTTTGAGCGCCGAAACAATTTGCGGAAGTAGTTTTTTCGATTGTTCAACTCGCTGCAATGTTAAATCATTTTCGTTTACGCGCGCGATTTCAATTTCCGAACGGTTAATTTCGTGTTCGGTCTGTCCGAAAATACGCGTAAAAATCCGGCTGACGTTTTCTGTGTGTTTTTGCAGCGCCTGATTAAAAGTCGGCAAATCGGCGAGATGCATCCGGCTGGCGAGAAGCGAGCGTTTTTCCGGCGCGTCGGGAACGATGTGAATCTGCAAGCCGTTTTCCATTTGCAGGCGATGTTCGAGACAGCGCAGAAACGAATAAGCGTCGGATAGTTCCGTTAAATCCGTTTCGGTCAGCAATTTTCTGTCCGCCAGACGATTCAGACTAATCAGCGTGTGCGGCGCGCGCAGCCATTTGTCCTGTCCGGCATAAGCCAGTTGCAGCGCCTGGGCGATAAACTCGATTTCGCGGATGCCGCCTTTGCCCAATTTGACGTTAAAGCCGCGGTCGGACGTTTTTTCGAGATTGATTTTCTCTTTGGAAAGCCGCACGCTGCGCAGCGCGTTTTCGATTGTTTCGGTGGACGAAAAAACATTTGATTTGACGGCTTCAAAAAATTTCCGGTAAATTTTCCGGTCGCCCGCCGCCGTTCTCGAACGAATCAAAACCTGACGTTCCCACGCCTGCGCGGAATTTCGATAATAATTTACGGCTTCGTTCGAGGAAATTGCCGGCGCGCCGACGCGCCCGTGCGGACGCAGGCGCAAATCGACGCGATACGCCGCGCCTTCGCCCGCGTTTCCGCCGACGATTTTTGTAATAAATTCGGCGAGCTTGACGAAATACTCGCGGTTGGTAATCGCCGCTCCGCGCGTTCCCTGACCGCCAGTCGCGCCGTCGTTTGAATAAATAAAAAGCAAATCGATGTCAGAAGCGTAATTGAGTTCTTTTGAGCCGAGTTTTCCGAGCGCGACGATGCAGAACTGCGCCGTTTTGGTGCGTTCCTTGCTGTCGGTTTCGAGCGGAACGCCGTAACGATTATCGAGTTCCTGACGGGCGATTTGCAGCGCGTATTCGAGAACGGCGTCCGCCAGATTCGATATTTCTTCGGTCGTTTCGGCGATTGTTCCCAGACCGCGAATGTCGCGCAGGTAAATTCTCAAAAGCTCGCGGCGGCGAAAACGCGCCAGCAGAACATTTGTTTCGACGCTTGAATTGGTCAGCGCGAAACGCGCCAGCGATTCGAGAAGTTCTTCCCTGCCGCGCACTTTGGCGGAAATTCTCTGGCGGTCGAGCCACGAAATATAAGCCGGATTTTGCAGAATCGTCGTCGCCAGCAGCGGACTGTGCGCGGCGAGCGTCAAAACGTCGGAGAGCAAACCTTCGTTTTTCGAGAGCTTTTTAACTTCAAACGGAAATTCTTCCGACATCTGTTCATAAAATCGTTTCGCGCCGTCGGCGTCCGGCAGTTTTTCCGTTAATTTTTCGATTGAACGCATAGCTAAATGGTAAACGGTAAATGATAAATTAAAGCGTTTGAATTTGACTTGCACGACAATATCATTTTAATTTCAAAGTTGAATAATTTCTCGCAAAAACATATCAAATAAAAAATCGAGCAAAAAAACGGAAGCGGTGCGAGTGCAAACGACGAAAAATGTGTGAATCGCAAGGAACTTAACCGAACCGTTTGCTTTGTCTATTTACGATTTACGACTTACGATTTACGATATGAAAATCACGTCCGCCGAATTTGTCAAAAGCGCGTTTAACGAAAGTCACTGGACGACCGACGGTTTGCCGGAGATTGCTTTTTTAGGGCGCTCGAACGTCGGAAAATCCAGTCTGCTCAACTCGCTGCTTCAGCGCAACGGTTTGGCGCGCACGTCGAACACGCCGGGCAGAACGCAGAGCAT
>JALZOE010000469.1 GCA_030857325.1 Acidobacteriota bacterium | reverse complement strand
TTTCGGCGGCGGAATTTTTGAAGTTCCCTTCGCGCGCGGCGCAATGTCGGCAAGCTCCATCTGCGTGTAGCTGACGACGTGGACGTTAACATCGGTCGTCAAAAGATTTTTCATTGCCACGTCTTTTTCCGCTAAATTATTTAAGCTGTCCGTGCCGTCGGTAATCAAAACCAGATGACGGTTATCGAGCGCGGATTTTTTCAGAAATTTTGTCGCTGTTTCGAGCGCGTTGAAAAAAACGGAACGTCTGCCGAAATTGGCTTTGCCGTTCAGCAGTTTGAGCGCGTTTTCCTTTGTCGTCCATTCGGCGACGATTTCAACTTTATCGTGATACTGCATAATCGCCACCGAATCTTCGGCTTTTAATGCATTTATTAAACTTCGCGCTGTTTTGCGCGTCTGATTGAAAGTTTTCGCCGCGCGCATCTCGCCGCCTGTGTCCATCAAGATTAAAACATTGGCGGGAACGCGCCGCACGCTGCTCGCCTGGTGAATGCGCCCGTCTTCCATTATCACCAAATCTTCCTTTTTAACGTCGGCGACAAATTTTCCGTCCACGTCCGAAGCGTTGACGTTTAATTTAATTTCCTCGGTAAAAACACGCTCGGCTTCTTCTTCGGGCGGCGTCGCCGTCGGCTTCTGAGCGTTTGTAAAAACGGTTAAAGCAAACAGAAGCGCAAAGGCTGAAACGATTTTTTTGATTGGCGATGAAAGCATAAAAACTCCTTGAATAGCGATACGGATTTTCAGGATTTGATGCGGTAAGAGATTTTATAGTTTGTTGTCGGCAAAAATGAAGGCGGAAACCCAAGCGTCAGCGCGGGTGCGGACTTTTAATTACTGTATATCAAAACCGAAAACCTGAACTTTCGGCACACTTACTAACGCGCGTGTTTCCGCCGTCTTTTCAAACGCTTTTTGAATTTTCCTTCGCGCTCCTTTAACCAATCGCGCCACGCTCCAATCGCTTTTTCTCTCGCTTCCGGCGAACTCGCCGGTTGAAAATTCAGTCAGGTCGATGTCGCGTCGCGCAGACACATTTCGGCAAAAAATCTGGTCTGCAAATTTTCGCTTCCCAAAAGTTCGATAAATTCCTCGATTGATTTCTGCGCCATCGCGCGCCGTTTTTCGGCAAATTCCGCACGATTCATATTTACTTTTGTCTTAAAACGGTTCGAGCCGGCGCGCCGTCGCCCGCGCCGCCGATGTATTTGAGCGGCAGACAAATCAATTCATAATCGCCCGCCGGAACTTCGCGCAAATCCAAGCCTTCGATTATGACGACTTCTTTTTCAAGCAAGATTATGTGTGTCGCAAAATCGGTCGAGCCGAATTTTTCGACCGAAAGATAATCGATGCCGACGAGTTTTATATTTTTTGCGACTAAAATTTTCGCCGCTTCCGGTTCGATGTATGTAAAATCCGTGCGAAAACCTCTTTCCGGTTCGTTCCAAAAGTGCGAATTTCGGGTTTTGAATAAAACGCGCTCGACGTTTTCCAAACCGGAAACGTGCTTTGCTTCAATTGCCGCCGCATTTTCGTCAATTTCGACAACCGAACAATCGCCGATTAACCGTTCCAAATCCAATTCGTGAACACGTCGCCCGCCTTCGATAAAATGAACGGGAGCATCGACGTGCGTCGCCGTGTGAACGCCGCAGTAGATGTGTGAAACGTTTGCCGCCGCGCCGTTCGCAATCGAATTTACGGTTTCGATTTTCACATTCGGGTCGCCTTCGTAAATCGGCGTCTCCGCGCTGATTGGAAATGTAACGTCGTAGATTTTCATAGTTTTCAAGCATAATCGAACCGCTTATCGATGAGCAACGTTTGGCAAAGACAAAAGCATTTGATAGAACTTTAAGTTACAAAACAAAACCGAATCGGGGGAATTATAATGAATATTCAAAATCAGGAACACGGCGTTAAGGGCGCGTTTTTTATCGAACAGGACGGCGAATGGATTGCCGAGATGACCTACAGAAAGTCGGGCGAAGACACGATTGTTATTGACCACACGGAAGTTGACGAATCTTTGAAAGGCAAAGGCGTCGGCAAAAATCTGGTCGAGAAAGGCGTCAATTTCGCGCGCGAAAATAATCTGAAAATCGTTGCCGAATGCTCGTTTGTCAAAAAAGTCATCGACGAGACGCCGGAATACAAGGACGTTTTAGCCGCGTAAATGCAAAAAGTTCCGCGAATTTCCGCTTCGAGCTATTCAAACACCGCGCCGCTCGTCTGGAGTTTTTTATACGGCGCAAATCGCGGGCGCTTTGAATTGATAATGGACAACGCTCCGGCGCGTTCCGCCGAATTGCTTGCAAATAAACGAGTTGACGCCGCGCTCGTTCCGGTTGTCGAGTATCAAAGAATCCGCGACGTTTTGCTTGTCCCTGAGGTTTGCGTCGGCGCGCGTGAGCGGGTGCGAAGCGTTTGTCTCGTTACAAAAGGCGCGGATTTAAGCCGTGTAAGAACCGTTTCGCTTGACAACTCGTCAAAAACTTCCGTCGCTTTATCGAAAATCGTTTTCCGAGAGTTTTTCGGCGTCGCGCCCGTTTATAAAACGACAAAGCCGAATCTGCCGCGAATGCTGAACGATTCGGACTGCGCGCTTTTAATCGGCGACCCGGCGCTGACCGTTGACGAAAAGAAATATCGCAAGTTCGATTTAGCCGAAACGTGGAAAAGTTTCACCGGATTCGGCTTTGTTTTTGCGATGTGGATGACGAATGCGGAAAAAGCCGACGTTGCGAAAACGATTGATTTTGCGGGCGCGCGCGACGAAGGCTTGCGGCATTTGAACGAAATCGTCGCCAATTACGAAACGGAAATTCCGCTCGCGCGAGAAGATTTTATAAAATATCTTTCCGAAAATATTTCCTACGGAATTGACGAAAATATGCAAAAAGGCTTGGAGCTTTTTTATGAATTAGCGC
>JALZOE010000468.1 GCA_030857325.1 Acidobacteriota bacterium | reverse complement strand
GTTTCGTAATCGCTTCGGTTTGCCTGATTTCGAGCGCGGCGCGTTCGTTTCTGGCTTTGGCGGCTTGTTTGTTGAGTTCGGCAAGCGCGGCGCTCGTCGCGTCCGCCTGTTCACGCGCGAGTTTTAGATGCGCGGTCGCCTGACCGAGTTCGTTTTGCTCGTTCTTTTGTTCGCTTTCGGAAAGCGAAGTTTTTTGCTCGATTTCCGCAATTGATTCGGCTAATTTCCTAACTCTGCCGTTTGTCTCTAAAATTTCCAGATTTTGCCGCGCCAGCCGCGATTCGAGTTCCGCCTGCTCGTTTTCGATGCGCCTTAAAGCCGCTTGCGCCGCTCGCCGCCGCTCGCTTGAAGTCGCGGCGGCGGTTCTTTTTTCATTCAAAACGACGTTTTCATTTTCGGTTTTCGTTCTGATTTCGTTTAATTTATTTGAAATTAAGCCGAGTTTTTCCGCGGCGATTGTTTTAGCCTGTTCCGCTTTTCGGGCATTAGCTCCGGCTTCCTTTTGTTTTGTCCGTAATTCGACAACTTCTTTTTCAATCTGCTTTGTTTCGTCGGCGACAACCCGTTTGTGCCGTTCGGCGCGCTCGGTTTCCTGCCGAAGCGATTTTTCGCGGATTTCCAGAGACAGTATTTCGCGCTCGACTCTCGCCATCAAAGACTGTAAATCGACAATCTTGTTTTCCTGTTCATTTAAATACGTGCGCGCCGTTTCGGTTGCCTTTTTTGCGCTTTCAATTTCTGCGGACACGATTTGAAAATTCGATTCCAATTCGCGCAATTCGCGTTTAAACGCCAGCAGCGAATTATTTTTCTCGTTCGATTTTATTATTCCGGCAACAAAAATTTTTCCGCCGATTATCAAATCGCCGTCAAAGGTTACAAACATTTCGTTGCCTTTTGCAGCTGCATCTTCAAATTTTTCAATTGTTTGCGCGGACATTTCCCGCGGAAAAACTGTTTCGAGAAGTTCGGCAAAATTATCCGAAACGCCGATTAGATTTCGGATTGTGAAGTTCTGATTTTCGGTTTCAGACTTTGAACTTTGAACTTTGAACTTTGAACTTTGAACCGCCATTACCGCAATTCGTCCGGCGTTATTCGCTTTCAAAAACCCGGCGACTTTTTCGGCTTCGGCGTCGGTTTCGACTAAAACCGTTTCGAGAAAAACACCGAAAACGCTTTCGACGGCTCGTTCCGCTCGTTCATCAACCGTTAATTTGTCCGCCAGAGTTCCGAGAAACTTAACGCCGATTCGCTTTTCTTCCGCAAAAATTTTCTGAACGGTCGGCGCGTAAATCGCACGTTTTTCTTCGAGTTCGCGCAAGGTTTCAAGCCGGTGTTTCGTGCGCGAAAATTTTTCGCGCAAAATATTTAACGCTTTTTCGCTTTCCTTTAAAGCGGTTTGCGCTTCGCCGGAGATGATTAAAAGTTCCTTTTTTTCGTTTTGCAGCTTTGTCGATTTTTCGCGTTCGGCGGCTAAATTTCGGGCAAGATTTTCCGCTTCGTTTCGGTGTTCGGCGTAACTTTCCGCCGCGCGTTCACCTTCGCGCTGTAAGCCTTCGGCGCGTTCGTTTAATCTTTCAATCGTATTTTCAAGCTGTCGTTCGATGCCCAAAAGTCGTTCGACGGCAGTCGCGTGCCGCAAAACTCCGCCGCGCTCGGTTTCGAGTTCGACTTCGATTTCGCGCAGGCGAGCGGCTTCGCTTCGGTATTTATTTTCGGCTTCGCGCAGGGCGATTTCGTTTTTTTCGGCTTCGGCGCGTTCTTTTTGTTCGTCGGTTTTAAGACGTTCGATTTCCGATTTTGTAAGTTTTAGGCGTTGTTCCGTTGCGCCGATTTCGCTTTTCAAAACGGCGGAACGCTTTTCCAAACTTTCGATTTGTTCTTTTTGATAACCGTGTTCGCGCTCGGTTCGGTCGCGCCGCAGAACGTTTTCCGAATGCCGAGCGCGCATCTCCGACAGATTTTCTTCGGCTCGGCGCGCTTTTCCGGTTGTTTCGCGGAAAGATTTGTCTTTTACGCCGACTCGCGCGAAAATTTCGCGTTCGGTTTCCGTCGCTTTTTTCAGCTTTTGGTCGAGTTCTCCGACAAGTTCGGTTAAATGTTTGCCTTCGGCGGTGAATAATTGCCGGAGAAGCGCGCGAAATTCGTCGCGCATAATCTTGTAGCGGCGCGTTTTTGCCGCTTGACGACGCAGAGAATTTGCCTGTTTGTCGATTTCGGACACGATGTCGGAAATGCGGCGCAGATTGGATTTAGCCGATTCGAGACGCGTTTCGGCGGCGCGCTGGCGCGTGCGAAATTTGGAGATTCCGGCGGCTTCTTCGATTAAATTGCGGCGGTCTGCCGGTTTTGAAGATAAAATCTGTCCGATTTTCCCCTGTTCAATCAGCGCGTAATGCGCGCCGCTCAAACCCGTCCCGGCAAACAAATCCTGAATGTCGCGCAGGCGGCACGTTTTTCCGTTTAATAGATATTCGCTTTCGCCCGACATATAAAGGCGGCGCGTAACCGAAACGGCTTCGCCCGGCGCGAAATCGAGCGCGAAGCTGCGCGCGCGCCAGTGTCTTTTGCTTTTTTTTGTTGTAACTGTGTGCGTCGAGGCGACTTGCGCGACTTCGACAATTTCAGCTTCTTCGGCGTGAAAACCGTTTTCGCTGACTGCCGACTGCCGACTGCCGACTGTTGATTGCCGCCCGTCGATTTGATCGAACTCGACGACATTTTCGTCGAGTTCGTTTAAGGCTTCGTCAATGTCGGTAAGATTTTCTTCGTCGCCGGAAAATTCAAATTCTTCGTCGCGAATCAGGTGAAGCATGACTTCCGCCATTCCCGACGGTTTGCGTTTTCCCGTTCCCTGAAAAACAACGTCCTTCATTTCTTCACCGCGCAGAGATTTGGCGCGCTGCTCGCCTAAAACCCAGGAAATCGCGTCGCTGAAATTTGAT
>JALZOE010000467.1 GCA_030857325.1 Acidobacteriota bacterium | reverse complement strand
AAATAAGTTTCGCGGGCGGCGAGTTGGAAAATAAAAATCAAATTATTGATTCCGATTACGTCGCCGACAAGCTCGACAGCATCGCGCAGAACCCGAACTTAAGACAGTATATACTGTGATTAAACACTATGTTAAGCAGTTTTCTTAAACAATCTTTCTTAAACAAGGCGTTTGTCGTTAAGGTTTTTTTGACGGCTTTTGTTTTTGCTTTAATCACAACCAATTTAAATTGCGGCAAGAGAAAACCGCCTCTGCCGCCGGTCGAGAGAGTTTTGCAGCGAGTCGTTCTCGAAGGATTTCAGCGCGGCAATCGTGTCAATCTCAGTTGGGTAATGCCCGCACGCAACGCCGAAAGCTCTAGCGTTCTCAATATCGAGCGTGCGGACGTTTACCGTCTGGCTGAACCTATCGACGCGCCTCTGACTCTCTCCGAAAAAGAATTTTCTTCTCAAAGCACGTTGATTGCCACCGTGCCGGTTACGAATCAGGATTTTCAATTGAAAAAATTCAGTTTTACAGATGTTCTGGAATTTGCCGGACAAAAGGCGCGCCTCAGATACGGAATCCGACTGGTCAATTCGTCCGGGCAAAAAGCGGCTTTTTCCAATTTTTTGCTGGTCGAACCGACAGCTAAAATTGCCGAAGCTCCCGAATCATTAACAATCGAGTCGTTAGAACCGGCGGTTAGATTAAGATGGCTCGCTCCGCAAACAAATGTCGACGGCTCCAGTCCGGCAAACATTTTGGGCTACAATATTTACCGGTCGAAATCCGAAACTGAAACGGCAGTTATCTTAAACGAGACACCAATCAACGTTACGGAATATTCGGATAAGACGTTTGAGTTCGGCACAAAGTATTTTTATTTTGTGCGAGCGGTTTCTCTGGGCGGCAATGGCGAACCGATTGAGAGCATCGAGTCGAATGTTGCAAGCATTCTTCCCCAGGACGTTTTTCCGCCGAGTCCGCCGACGGCGATTACAATTGCCGCCGCGCCGAATAATTTAGCAATCTTTTTTGCCGCTAATCTTGAAAATGACGTTGCCGGATACCGAATTTACCGCTCGACCGACAAGAATCTCGCTCTCGACAGGTGGCTCAACATTACTCCCGATTTGCTGACGACTAATACTTTTCAAGATACGTCTGTCGAATCGGGAAAAACTTATTATTATTATTTAATCGCCGTCGATAAAACCGGAAATACCAGTCAGCCTTCGGAAATCGTCTCGGAAACTTTACCTTAAACAAATGAAAATATGTCGATTTGTCCACAATGACACGATTAAAAACGGCTTTTTAAAAAACGAATTTATCTATCCTTACAGCGATGCGGAAGTTTTGACCGCGCCGGAAGTAAATATCGAAGTATTTGATTATTTTAAAAAATCCGAAGTCGTACTGCTTCCGCCTACAAGACCTTCCAAGATTGTCTGTGTCGGGCGAAATTACACGAAACACGCCGCCGAATTAGGAAATCAAGTGCCGAAAGAACCTTTGTTATTTTTAAAAGCGCCGTCGGCACTGATTATCGAAGGCGAAGAAATCGTTCTCCCGCCGCAGTCGAATCGAGTCGAACACGAAGGCGAACTTGCTGTCATTATCGGACGTGACTGCAGGAATTTAAAAGATTCCGACAATCCGCTTGATTTTGTTTTAGGTTATACGTGTCTGAACGACGTAACCGCGCGCGATATTCAGCGAAGCGAAGTTCAGTTTACACGCGCCAAATCCTTTGATACGTTTTGTCCGATAAGTCCTTTTGTCGAAATTGAAGCCGATGTTTCCGACGTTCGAGTTACGACAAAAGTCAACGGAATTATTAAGCAGGACGGCAGAACTTCCGAAATGGTTTTTTCCGTTCCCTTTCTTATCAAATATATCTCCCGCCAGATGAGCCTCAACGCCGGAGACGTTATCGCCACCGGAACTCCTTCGGGCGTGTCAAAATTAAACGACGGCGACTTTTGCGAAATAGAGATTGAAGGAATCGGTTTTTTGCGGAATACTGTAAAAGGATAATTTTATTATTGTTAATTGATTAGGATTTTGCGAAAAATAATTTAATTAACCGTGCATTTCGCCGGTTGACGAAAAAAATGTCCGGCAAAATAATTTAAAGAGATTTAAGGGAGCATCAAAGATGAAATTTTTTATCGATACGGCAAATTTAGACGAAATCAGAGAAGCCGGCGAACTCGGTTTAATCGACGGCGTAACGACGAATCCTTCGCTGGTGGCAAAAGAAGCGAATGTTGATTTTAATGAACATCTGGCTAAAATCTGCGAAATGGTTTCCGGCGACGTATCCGCCGAAGTTACGGCTCTTGACGCCGAAGGAATGCTTAAAGAAGGTCGCGAGTTTGCAAAAATAGCCGCGAATATCGTCGTCAAATGTCCTCTGACTTTGGAAGGTCTGAAGGCGACGCGCATCTTCCGCGAGGAAGGCACAAAGGTTAATGTAACGCTTTGTTTTTCCGCGGCGCAGGCAATTCTGGCTGCGAAAGCCGGTGCGAGCTACATCAGTCCTTTTATCGGTCGGCTCGACGACATCGGGCAAAACGGTATGCAGCTTATCAGCGATATTGTTCAAATATATGAAAATTACGGTTACGCAACCGAAGTTTTAGCGGCGAGCATCCGGCATCCGATGCATATCGTAGATGCGGCGCTGGTCGGCGCCGATGTCGCGACGATTCCCTTTAAGGTCATCCAACAACTCGTCAAACATCCGTTGACGGATAAGGGATTGGATACATTTACTTCCGACTGGAAAAAGCGGGGGAAAGTTTAGATTCGGAACATTTTGTTTTCGGAAAGAGAGCGTGTTAAAAATACGCTCTCTTTTTGTTTTCTTTATATTGCGGGAGTATATACAGTTACAGAAACACGCGTAAGTGTGTTTTCGCAATAATTTTAGATGAAAATTACAGAACTTTATATCATTGCCGAATCAAGACT
>JALZOE010000466.1 GCA_030857325.1 Acidobacteriota bacterium | reverse complement strand
CCGCGGCGTATGTTTTGGATTTTCTAAAATTAAAAATGTAAAAACAGAAGAATAAAACAAATAGAAGTTACGCAGTTGGATAAAAAAGATTACAGGTTAAATACCGTTCTCTGCTTGATAGTGAATAACTGATAGCGAAAAGTTAATAGCCGTGCGTCCTATTATAACCGTGATTCAATCGTAATTTTTCTTGTATTTGTATGATGTCATACCGACTCAAAAGAGACGGGCTGTTACAATACACGCACGAACAACAATTTATGTAAGCCGCCTCTCCTCTTATTAAAACGGCTTTGGCTGAAATAAAACCGTGCTAAAGACACGAGCGATAGAATTTAGGGAGAGTAAATAAATGAAAAGGAAACTCAATTATATTACGGTTTCGGTATTGGCTTTAGTGCTTGTCGCTATGGCATACATTTCGTCCTCGGCAATCGGTGGTCAGCAGGAAAATCAGCGCGCTCAGTGCCAGAGGGAATGCACACAGCAGTTTCAGGAATGTAGACGGGCAACGGGCGCTGACCAAAACCAATGTAAACAGGCGTTTGAGGCTTGTAAAGTCAGGTGCAGGGACAAAAGCAACAGTAATACAAATGGTAACGCCAACGGAAATATGGACGTTAATACTAATGAAAATATGAACGGAAATATGAACGTTAACAGTAACGGGAATATGAATGGAAATATGAACGTTAATACTAACGGAAATATGAATGTTAATTCCAATGGAAATATGAATGTTAATATGAACGTTAATTCCAATGGCAATATGAACAGCAATGTTAACGGAAACACCAACGGGAATTTGAACGGGAATATCAATGGTAATACCAATGGAAATATGAACGGAAATACCAACGATAATCGACCGGGCGTGAGACGCGGGCGTAATCCTAATCCCGGAACTCCGCGCGGTCCGGTTAACAAAAACACGAACAGCAATACAAATACCAACGGCAACACGAATTCTCCGATATAGATTCCGACAAGCCGCCGGCAGTTATGTAAGCATCAAATCGGCGCGTTACGAAACAGTAAAAAAAAGTAATTTGCAAATAAAGCAAGCCTCACATTCGATTGTGAGGCTTGCTTTATTTTTATTCGGTTTAATGCCCGTCAAAGCCGCAAGATTTCCGATTTAAACTCGTTTGTTCTTCACTTTAATCAAAATAAAGTCGGTGAAAATAAAATTAGAAACCCTGTCCGATTTTTTTGAATTTGAGATTTGAGCCGAGTCTTTGTCTTATAACGAAAGAATAAATAAACAGATTGAAAATTATCAGCAGGAAGGCGAGAAGCATTTGAAACTGCGGCGTAACGGAAGGATAAAGGACGGCGGAAATGTAATGCTCGATAAATCCGCCCGCGTAACCCGCATCGCCGCCGAGCAGTCGAAATTGATTTTCCAGAGAAGTCAGCGGACACGGCAATTGAAAAAGCTCGACCAGAATTCCCCACGAGAGCGCCGGAAGATGAAGCGGCAGAAAATATCGGCGAAATAAAACCAGCGCGCCGCCGAATACTACGAAAAGCACGAAGCAGAAATGCAGGATAAAAATCAAATCAGCCAATCCGCGATAAATCATCTTTCGGAATATCTTACCAAAAATTTTATTCGTTTGTTTTATCGAGCAAGCCGCGCATTTGATTTTTCAACTCTTTTATTTCTTCTTTAAGACGCGAGATTCCTTTCAAACGGGCGTTTTGACGCTTGTATTCGTCGAGCGGCTGCACGGGCGTTCCCCACCAGACGCCGGAGCGGACGATTTTTCCCGGCAGAACTCCGGCTTGCGAGCCGATAACCGCGCCTGACAAAACGCGCGCGTGGTCGCCCATTCCGACTTGTCCGCCGATAACGCAGTCGTCTTCGATTATCGTGCTGCCGGAAATTCCGGTCTGCGCGGCAATCACGACGCGCTTGCCGATTTGGACGTTATGAGCGATTTGGACGAGATTATCGATTTTCGTTCCCGCGCCGATGCGCGTTTCGCCGAGCGAGCCGCGGTCGATGCAGGAATTTGCGCCGATTTCGACCCAGTTTTCGATAACGACCGCGCCGATTTGCGGAAATTTTACGTAACCGTCTCCACCGTCGCGGACAAAACCGAAACCGTCAGCGCCGAGAGTCGCGCCCGAATGCAGTATTACGTCGTCGCCGATAGAAACATTGTCGTAAATAACGACGTTCGGATGAATAAAACAGTTTTCGCCGATTGTAACGCCGTCGCCGACGCGCGCGCCTTCAAAAATCTGCGTGTTCCTGCCGATTGCGGCGTTTTCGCCGATTGAAACAAACGCGCCGACGTAGATTTCTTCGCCGAGCTTTGCCGTTCGGCTGATTTGCGCGGTCGGGTGAATGCCGGTTTTTCTTTTTTTCGCGTGCAGAATCGCGGCGATTCGGGCAAAAGCGAGTTTCGGATTTTTTACTTCGATAAGGGCGCGGGCAAATTCGGCTGAGAAATTTTCGGGAACGATTAAACACGAAGCCTTCGTGTTTTGAGCTTGCGCGGCTAATTCGGCTTTTTCGACGAATGAAATTTCGTTTTCCGCCGCCGTCCCGATGCCTGCCGCGCGGTAAATTTCCGTCTCGCCGCCCGCGAGCGACTTTCCGCTTAGAAGGCGAGCGATTTCTTCGACTTTCATTGCTTATAAATTAATTTCTAAATTATTTTTCGGTTTCCGTTACGATTTTTTGCAGAAAGTATTCCATTCCTTCGATTTCAAAATTATGCTCACGTTCGAGTCGCTTGAGAACCGGCGCGCTTTCGCTGTCCATAAAATGCAAATCGGCAAAATCGAGCGTCAAATCTTTATCGAGCCGCGCGCGCAAATCGAGCGCGATTTTTTCCAGCAAAACGGCGTCGCGCAAAGTCATCGCGCCTTCGACGCGCAGAATCGTTTTTCCGCGTTCGGCGTCTTCAACCTGTGTAATATTTGTTGGCATTTTTTATATTGTTTCTA
>JALZOE010000465.1 GCA_030857325.1 Acidobacteriota bacterium | reverse complement strand
CGAAAACGGCGGTGTCGTAGCTTGGCAAAATGGCGCGGCGGGCGAAATTGAAAATTGCGAAATTTTCGGTCATCGCCTGGCAAATGTCGGCATCAGCGATTCCGCCAATCCGACTTTTCGGAGCTGTAAAATCTTCGGCGGACGCGACTCCGGCGTGTTTGTTCACCAAAGCGGATACGGTGTGTTCGAAGACTGCGCCGTTCACGACCATCAAAAAGCCGAAGTTGTAATTATCGAAAAAAGCAATTCCAGCTTGCGCCGCTGCGCGATTTACAACAGCGCGAATTCGGGTATTTTTGTTGATAACGAAGCCCGCGCGTCAATTGAAAGCTGCAACATTTACGATAATTCCGACGCGGGCATCAGCGTTGAAGGCAAAAGCGTCGCAACCGTGCATCGCTGTAACATTCACCGCAACGGGAAAGTCGCTGTTAAAGTCAAAGACGGCAGCGCGGCAAGCGTCGAAGGCTGCGATTTGAGAGGAAACCGAATTGCCACCTGGGAATCCGAAGCCGGCGTGGTCATCAAACGCAAAGACAATCGAGAATAATCGGCGCCTTGATCAATAATAAACCAGGATTTTTTATATTTATCTAAACAGATGTCTTTTACTCGAATATTTTTTCCGTAAAACTTTGCAGACAATTATCTTTTGTTTTACAAACGCATTTTTAATCGTTACGGATAGATGTCTTTGATCGTTTTATTTATCGAGGCTCGTGCTTTGACGCAGCTTTCGGCTGCCTGTCTCGAACACGACGCGCACTGGTTTAGATCGGCGAGCAGCGGAGTTAGTTGAGCGTTGTAGTCTCCGGGAAGATTTTTTATACGAATTTCTAGTTCCGCTATCTCGCGGCGGCGGTCGTCCATTAGCTGCTGACAGGCGCGCCGGCTTTCAGCGCCCGGAGCTAAACGGTATGCGTCCATATTTCTGCCGAGTTTTTCGAGCGATTGAGCAGCGCGCACAACTTCGCTGACTTCGTTTAAGAGAGCGGTTTCTTTATTCTTTTCAATTTTTGCAGGGTCAGGCGCGGCGGATTTGCCCGGCGGCGGTTTAGCAGGGGCGGAGCAGGAAAATAGAAAAAGCACGGACAAAATTATGATAGAAAATTTCATACGTTTATTTCGAATTTTCTCACATTTCAAGTTTGAGTCGGACGACAGTTTCGACGTGATGAGTTTGCGGAAAAAGGTCGAGCGCGATGATTGAATCAATAGCATAACCGTTGTCACAAAGCAGACGCAAATCTCTGGCTAAAGTCGAAGGTTCGCACGAAACATAAGAAATTTGCGCGGGTTTTATTTTGATAATTCCTTCAATAATTTCCTTTTCCGCACCAACGCGCGGCGGGTCAAGCAGAACAAAATCAATATTTTTCAGTTCGCCCGCGTTTTCCTCCAAAAAGTCGCTGATGTTTTCGCAAGTTATTTTCGCGTTTTCGAGGCGCGCGCCGGCAAGGTTTTTTCGAGCATAATCAGATGCCTGTCTGTTTCCTTCGACGCCGATGACTTTCTTAAATTGTCTAGCGAGCGGCAGCGTAAAAAGCCCGACTCCGCAATATAAATCGAGCGCGGTTTCGCCCGCCGCGTTCGCCGTCGCCGATTTGACGAGTTGTTCAATCAAAAACGGGTTGCCCTGAAAAAAGCTTGTCGCGTCGTGCAGGTAGGTTTCGCCATTTGACGTAAAAGAAATCTCTTCGGTCGGCTCGATTATCTCCGCCGAGTAAATGGAAATTTCGCCGGCGGCGGTCGCTGATTCGATCTCGACAATTTCGCTCCAGAAACTTTCCCATTCAATCGTTTCGCGCAGTTCGGTTAAAACTTCCTGTAGTTCAGGCTTGAGAATCGGGCAGATTTCAACGTCAATAATATCGTGCGATTTTCGTTGAAAATAACCGATTTTCTTTCGGCGCGTGTCAATGTGCCATTGGGCGCGCGAGCGATATTCGTAATCTCGCGGGCTGCCGACAATCGAAATCTCCCGTTCGTATTTAATTTTTCCGATGCGCGTCAGACAATCCCGGACGATGCCGACTTTCGCCGCCAGTTGCGCCTCGTATTTCAATTGCTGAAAATCGCAGCCGCCGCAGCGTCCGAAGTATGGACAGCGCGGTTCGGTTCGCTCATCTGACGGCGCGAGAATTTCGACGATTTCGGCGAACGCCGTTTTGCCTTTTAGCTGATTGACGCGAACGCGAAGTTTGTCTCCTCCGGCGGACAAAGGAACGAACACGGTGAGATTTTCGGCGAATGCTAAACCGAAACCGTTCGGCACGATTTTCTCAATTTTTACGTCGAGCAGTTCGCCGACTTTAAATTGTTTGCTCAATAAATGTTTTCAACCTCAATTTATAAATTAAACAAACTCAGACGCGGAATTTCAGCCTGCTCGCGCAAACGTTTGAGCAGCATCAAATCAAAAGTTCGCTGATAAACTTCCCGTTCCATTTTGTTTTTATACGAGGCGATTTGTTTTTCGATTTCGCCTTTCAATTTTTCGGTTTCGTAATTACGAAGCAGACTTTCGTCAACAAGAGCGTCTAACTTTTCCAGCGAGTCCTCAAGATTTTCCGCCGCGTGTGACTTCCGTTTGAGTTCCGCAAGGCGGTTCAAAAATTTCTCCAAATCCGACCGCAAATCACCTTTTGCTTTGTCTTTTGCTGATTTCAACTCTAGTGAAATTTTTTCAAGATGCGCGTCAACCATATCGCCGGGGAAAAGTTCAGTTTTCGGCGAAACCAGTTCTTTAGCATTAAAATTTTGATTTTCAATTTTTGAATTTTGAGTTTTGCCCGCGCCGTTTTTGCCGACCTGCCTCTCCAGCCACTCGGCGTATTGCGCTTCGATTTCCTCTTTGCAGTAAAGCAGACTTTTGACGGTTCTTTTCCGCGCCGGTTGCAGGTCAACGCCGTCGAAAATTTTTTCGATGCCGCGCAAGATTATGTGCAGTGGAACTTCGCGCTC
>JALZOE010000079.1 GCA_030857325.1 Acidobacteriota bacterium | reverse complement strand
AATTATTGAAGAAAGCCAGAGGAACATCCACGCCATTCCCGAAAAATTTTCGTAATTTTGAACGACGTTGACGGGCGCGTCGATACTGTTAAGCCAACTATACGAATAAAAAGCCAGCGAAGACATTATCAGCACAGCAATTGCTAAGGCAATCGAATATATTTTGTTCCACATAACTGTGTTTGTATCACAAAGCCGAAAATAAAACAAAATTCAGGCGATTGATTGAGATAAGTTCTCGTCAATCGCCTGAATTTATTTGCCGGTTTTGTTTTATTTGCCGGGTGTAACGGTTAAATAAATCGTCTGGCCCTTTCGATTGATTAACAATAAAATCGGTCGGTCGCCAGATTTTTCAAGCGCGCTTTGCACCTGTTCGGTTGTTTCGACCAAATTTCTGTTAATTTCGATGATAACGTCGCCGCGGGCGATTCCGATTTGCGCCGCCGCGCCGTTCGGGTCAACGTCCATCACGACCAAACCTTTCGTATCGTCCGGCAGCCCGACTTGTTTGAGAATTTCGGGCGTTGCCGATTGTAAGGTAAGACCGAGCTTGCCGTTTTCGGAAGAATTGCCGGAATCTTTTTTCTCTTCGGTCGGGCTTGCAGGCTGGTCGCTCTCGGCGTTAAATTCGTCGAGCTGCGCTGTGAATTCCTGCTGCTCGCCGTCGCGCAAAACGCCGATTTTAATCGAATTTCCGGGCAGAGTTCCGGCGACTTTATTTCGCAGCGTGTTGCTGTCTTCGACTCTTTCGTCGTTTATCGCCGTTATAATGTCGCCGCGTTTGATTCCGGCTTTTTCCGCCGCGCTGCCCGCGCGCACGTTATCAACCAAAACGCCTTTTGTATCTTTTAGCTCCATTGCCCTAGCCATATCGGCAGTTATATTTTTAATGTTGACGCCGAGCATTCCGCGGCGCACTCGTCCGGTTTGAACAAGCTGTTCCATCACCGATTTCGCCATATTCGACGGAATCGAGAAACCGATGCCGATGTTGCCGCCGCCGCCGGATAATATCTGCGAATTAATGCCGATTAGCTCGCCGCTTAAATTAACGAGCGCGCCGCCGGAATTTCCCTGATTTATCGGCGCGTCGGTTTGTAGAAAATCTTCAAAACTGCCGTCGCTCAAACCGGTGCGGCGACCTTTGGCGGAAATAATTCCCGCGGTTACGGTTTGACCGATGCCGAGCGGATTGCCGATTGCCAGAACAATATCTCCGATACGCACGTTGTCAGAGTTGCCGAGATTCAAAAACGGAAGGTTTTCAGCTTCAATTTTCAAAACCGCCAAATCGCTCGGCTGGTCGGTGCCGACGATTTTCGCGTTGAACGTCCGGTTATCGTTCATCAAAACCGTGATTTTTTCGGCGTTTCCGACGACGTGATAATTAGTCAGAATCGTGCCGTCGGGACTGACGATAACGCCGGAGCCGACGCCGCGCTGAATTCGCGGGCGTTGCTGAGGCTGCTGCGGCAAATTTCTAAAAAATTCCTTAAATTGCGGGTCGTCGAGCAGCGGATTCGTCTGCGCCGGCTCTTTGCTTTTCACTTCGGCTTCAATCTGCACGACGGCGGGTGAAGTTTTATCCACCACATCCGCATACGTTGTGCGAACGCCGTCAACCACAATCGGCACGGGCGGCGACTGCGGCTGAATTTGTGCAGGCGAATCGGCGGTTGTGCCTAAGAAATTCGATTTGCATCCCGCCGTCGAAAGCAGTAACACGATGAGCGGCAAAACAAGAAAACGATAATACGCAATTTTCCGAGAGATTTTTATTAACATCTAATTTTCCTCAAAATTTATCGATAAATATATGTGAACATTATTTCAAAAAGTAATTCTTTTGAAAAGAACAAAAAAGAACAATACGCTTTAAAACCACTCCGGGTTACTATTTAGAAGATATGAAAAATTTTTGCCCGCGAAATTCACGAAAAATACTAAATAAAGAAATTATTTTTGAAATTTTTCGTTTGCTTCGTGTATTTCGCGGACAATTTCTGAAACAATTTTTCATAACCGGCATAAATGGATTAAAACTATCTTAAAGGTTTACGAAAATAAGGAAAGGAAGTTCAATCTTAGGCGAACCGGAAAATTGATTTACGGAAAAACGACATTTGAGAACTGCGTTTGAAGTTCTGATTTTTATTTTTTCCCGCGAACCTTCGGCGTATCGGCTTGAAAAATGTAAGCCAAAGATTTATAGACGAGTTTGGCGCACAGAAAAGCGGGCGCGTCCGAATTTTCGGTTTTTGAAAACTCGACCAAATCCATTCCGACGACGCGTTTTTTCGCCGCCAGCCTGCGAATCAAAGTTAAAACTTCATACCAGCCGAGTCCGCCCGGTTCGGGCGTTCCGGTCGTCGGCACAAGGCTTGGGTCGAGACCGTCGATGTCGATTGTCAGATAAACGTTTTCGGTTAAAGAATTGACTGCTTCGTTTATCCAATCGGTGCGTCCGGCAATATCTTTCGCCCAGAAAATTTTTGTCGGAATGCCGGAGTCGAGCGCGAGCGCTTCGTCCGCCGAAATCGAGCGAATGCCGACCTGCACCGCCGGAATCCGCAAATCTTTCACTGCTCGCGCCATAATCGAAGCGTGCGAATGCGGCGTGCCGTCGTATTCGTCGCGCAAGTCGGCGTGCGCGTCAATTTGCAGAATTGAAAGATTATGAAATTTTTCGGCGTGGGCGCGTATCACCGGAGCGCTTATCGAATGCTCGCCGCCGAGCATACAAAGAAATTTTTCAGCCGCGAGCAGTTCTTTGGCGCGTTCGTATAAACCGTTCATCGTCGCGGCGGGCGATTCGCGCGCGGTAAATTCTTCGAGCGTGTGAATGCCGATTTTATAAACTTCGGCGTCGGTTTCCTCGTCGTAAAGCTCCATATTGCGCGAAGCGTCGATTATCGCCCGCGCGCCCGCGCCCGTTCCAGCGCCGTAAGAAACCGTTCCTTCATAGGCGACGGGAAAAACCAGCACCCGCGAATTTTCGAGATTGGAAAATTCGCTCTCTTCGATACCGCCGAAATTCATTGGTAAATTTGCAGATTGACTCATAGCAGTTGTCAGCCGTCAGTAGTCAGTGGTCAGTCAAATCAGAATTAACTGACCGCCGACGGCTAACAACTGACCGCTGTTTTAAGGAATATCGACTCCCAATTCCTTTCCGCTGAATAAAAAGCTCGGACGCTTTCTGCCTTTCATAAATTTGGCGGCGGTTTGCGACAGCGCGGTAACAATCATCGGCAGGGCGATTGACGGGTCGCACGGCACGTAAGCGGTCGTCGCATTTTTCAAAAGTTTGCCGAACATCTGCGTGTGATTTCCGCTGAATGACGGCGTTCGCACGTCTAACGGTACCGAATCGGTTGTAATGGAGACGGCGTATTTATGACCGCGCGGCGTCGTTCGCGTTATATAGGAAGAAACTTCCGCCATATTGACCATACTTTGGCTGCAAATGCTGCCGAGAGTGATGATGCCGGAATTGCGGGTTTTCTGGGCAATCGTCATCATTTCCATCGTGTCCTGCGTGATGTCGAAGTTGAATTGGACTTTCTTTTCAAAACGGGCGCGGGCAATGCCGACCGAAAGCGGACTTGCCAGCAAATCGGGGCAGTAAACCGGAACGCGCGATTTGAACGCCGCGGTTAAAATGCCGTCTTCGTGAGCGATTTCGGCTAATTCACGTCCTAAAAGATGAAGAAACTCACGAACCGAATACGAGCGTGACTGCTCCAATTGATTGATAACGCTGCCGACCCATTCGTCGGCTTCGCGGTATTCTTCCTGATTGGCGAGAAGGTCGCCGATGCGGGATACTTCCGAGGTTTCCAATTCTTCATCCGACATCGAAGGATGTGCCTGATAATGATTGCGTCCCAAAATTTCGTGGATGTCGTGAAAAATCACGGTGCCGGACAAAACCAGAACATCGACAAAGCGGTTTTTGATAACGTAAGCCAGCAGTCGGCGCATTCCCGACGGTATCAGATTTCCCGAACCGCATAAATAAATAGTCGAATTGTCGTCCAGCATATCGAGCCAGATGCGGTGTCCTTCGGCAAGCTGTTTCGCGCCGAATCCGGCGCCTTCCATTTTTTCAAGCAGACCGGCAACCGAACGGTCGCGGTCAACCGGAATCGGACGCGTCGGAACGGTTAAAAATTTTGATGCTTTTGACTTTTTTTGAGCTACCATACTTTCTCCAAATAACCTTACTTTTCGATAAATTCAAATAATTTCTTTTAACTAATAACTAATAATGTAAAACTGTTAAAGATAAACTTTTTCCGACACGTATAAAATTCTAACTGCATAAATTTTTTAATTACCAACCGCGTGTCTGAGCCAAATTAACATTCGTAATTTGAAAGTCGTAATTTTATTCGTTTCCGTTCGGCAAAAGATACGTGTAGGCGTCAACCTGTTTTTCGTAGAAATCGATTAACTGGTCGCCTTCTTTAGCCGGAAGGTCGCCGTCTTTAATTCTCTGCATAACAGCGCGCCGGAATTGGTCGTGCAGCTGCGCCGGGTCGAATCTGACCGTCGCCATCGCGTCGCCGAGCGTGCCGCCGGGAATGACTTTTTTGATAATATAACCGTCTTCGCCGATATGAATGTGCGCTTCGTGCGGCAAGCCGAACAAATTGTGATTGTTGCCCATTACTTCCTGGTAAGCGCCGACCAGCATCATCGCTAAATAATACGTTTCGCCTTTGTTTAATTTGTGCAGTTCGAGAACCG
Organism: Acidobacteriota bacterium; assembly: GCA_030857325.1. Taxonomy (GTDB): domain Bacteria; phylum Acidobacteriota; class Blastocatellia; order Pyrinomonadales; family Pyrinomonadaceae. Next base: position 3,918 of record JALZOE010000079.1, on the reverse strand, counting down.
ATTTGACATCGTGCAAATCGACGAATTTATCGACAATTCCGTCCGAATCGCAAGTAATATCACATAGCGTAGCATATTCGGTCGGCTTTTTGTTGAGCTTATGAATCGGAATAATCGGGAAAAGCTGCTCCAAAGCCCAGTTGTCGGGCATCGAGCGAAAGACCGAAAAATTAGTCAGATACTTGGCGCAGAGCAGCCGACGAAGCTCGTCAAACTCTTCCGCCACATACTTTTTCTGCTGCGCGAACTCGTCGGCGCGCTCGCACACGTCCCAGAATAAAACTTCGCCCTTACCACGGGCTTCGAGAGAAATCAAGCCGAGGTTAAACATCGTGAATAATTCCTCGCGCTGTTCGAGCGCGTCGTGATAATATTCGCGGTAATTTTTCGCCGTAATGCTTTCGCGCAAATCGTGAAGCTCTTTGACCACTTGCGGGTCATCTTCATCTAAAGTAAGCGTCGTTAAATCCTCGACGACCGTTTCGATTTCGTCCTGCACGTTCGTTACCAGAATCGCGTGATAAGCCGAAAGATAACGCCCCGATTCCTGAATAATCGTCGGATGCGGAACGTCTTCGTCGTCGCAAACCGTTTTGATTACATAAATTACGTCGTTGGCGAATTCCTGCGCGTTATAATTTGCCGACGATTCGTAAGAAGTGCGCGAGCCGTCGTAATCGACCGCCATACCGCCGCCGACATCCAGATATTCGATTGGAATCTGCATCTGGCGAATCTTGGCGTAGGTGCGCGCCGCTTCCTTCATCGCGTTTTTAATTCGTTTAATATCGGTTAGCTGCGAACCGATATGAAAATGCAGCAGCTTGAACATATCAATACGTCCGGCTTCGCTCAGGCGGCGAATACATTCTAAAATCTCGGTCGTCGTCAAACCGAATTTCGCCGCTTCGCCGCCGCTTTTTTCCCATTTCCCCGAACCTTTCGAGTAAAGTTTAACGCGCAAACCGACCATCGGCAGATTTGTGTCGGGATTCTCGCGCGTAACTTCTTCGGCGATTTTAATCGTATGTTCGAGTTCGCTGAGTTTTTCGATAACGATGACGACGTTTTTCCCCGCCTGCGCTCCGGCAAACGCCAGACGCACGAAATCTCTGTCCTTAAAACCGTTTAGAACGAGCAGGCTGTCGGGCGCTTGTTCGAGCGCGAGCGCGGCGTAAAGCTCGGCTTTCGAGCCGGCTTCCAGACCGAAATTGTAACGCCTGCCTTCCTTCAGATATTCTTCGATAACGGCGCGGTTTTGATTGACCTTCATCGGATAGACGCACATATGTCCGCCGTTATAATCGAATTCTTTAATTGAATTCTTAAAGGATTTCTGAAGTTTTCTGATTTGTCCGGCGAGAAGCTGCGGGAAACGAAGCAGAACCGGCGTGTTGATGCCTCGTTTTGCTAAATCGTCAATAATTTCCTTGACATCCGCGGTCAGATTGTCGTTTTCGGCGGCGCGGACGATTAAGTTTCCCTTTCGATTTACTCCGAAATAATTCGCGCCCCAATTTTCAATGCCGTAAGTTTCGATTGTCTGCTCGATGATTGCGCTCAAATGTTGTTCTCCAAAAATAAAAAGCCGTTTCGGAATCCGAAACACATAATAAAAACTTTTAAGTTATAAGAAATTTAACAAAAAACAAAACGCAGAACAACAACTTTTTTTCCGGGTGCGAAATTTTACGCGTCGGAAAGTTGTCTTTTCCGGCGGTCGAATCGAAAAAGAATATTTTCTTCGTGGCATACTTTTTGCGAATTGGGCTGTCAAGATTGTTATTGCAAAAACAGTAACTACTGAAATATAAGCACTTACGCAAATAAAATTAGGAAATAATTTTTTTTCAGGTACTAAAATGTCAAAACTTGTCAATTTGATATGACAAATAATGTCAATAAACCTTTTCAGACAAAAATGTCGGCGGTAATAAGAAAATGTTAAAAAAAAATCAAAGCGGATTTTCCTTAGTCGAATTACTGATTGTTATCGTTATTGTCGGAATCATTGCCTCGCTGGCGGTTCCCGGTTTAGTAAAAGCCAAACAAGTTACGGAAAATGAAAGCGCGCGCACCACTCTGCGGGCAATGGTTTCGACACAGCTTTCCTTTTACGCCACCAACGACAGATACGCGAGTCTCGGCGAATTAAATGCCCTATCGAGTAACGGATTCGGAAAAATGTCGGGCAATCAGCTTCTGCGCTCGAAATTTACATTTGAGATGATTCCTTCGGCGCCCGATAACGAGCTTCTGAAAAGCGGCTACGTTATTACGGTTGTCAAAGACGGCGGAAGCGAAACTCCATACACTCTCAACGTTGACGAATCGGGCAGAATCGTCGAGCCTTTCAGCGATTCGCGCAGATAGATTTCTCCCGTCCCGCTCTTTAATCGAATAAAAATATGAACATTTTTGAAAATCTGCTCGATGAACTGAAAGAAGAAAATTTACTTGAAAAAACCGTTATCGAAACGAAAAAAAGCGCGGGCGAAAATGAAACGGGCGGTGAAAAATCCGGTGTCGAAAACCTCAATAGCCGAAAGGAAAAAAACGGATATTAAAAAGGGAAAACGCCGGCGGAAAAAGTTTCAGCCGATTTGCCGGAAAATTTTGAAACCGTTCAAAATCAAGCGCCGAAACAAAAGCCGCGCGCGGGTAAAATCGTTAATCAAATTGAGTTTTTCCGCAAGCGCGCGGTAAATGAAGTCGGCGGTCTGCAAACAGTCGAACGCATTTTTTCGGGCGTCGAGCGCCAGCAGAAGAAAACCGTTCCCAAACCTTACCACGATTTGACGGTGAAAAAAGCCCTGCACGATTTTCTTCAGATTTCCGAAGACGTAAAATCGCCCGCGCACGCTTCAGCCGAGTTTCAATTGATGCAGGAAACCGAAAACTGGTATTCGGCTTTATCGCATCGCGACAAACAAATTTCCATTACGCACCTGCGCTGTTACTGCGAAACGGCAAAGCCGCCTTTAAGCTCCGAAGCGCTGCTGGCGCTTGCCCGTTTTTACCGCAATTCGCCGTATTCGGAAGCCGTCAGAAGCAAATTCGATTTAATCGTAACCCGTCTTTTCTCGAATGATTTGCCGGACGAAAAAAGAGAACGCGCCTTTGAACGCGACGAGTTAATCGAACATTTAGCCGACGCTTTACGCCGAATGGGAAAGCATTTCGCTTTATTCGGGCGAAGAAGACGAATCGGCGATTGTGCTGACAGCCTTCAAATTTGAAGATTTTATGAACGATGCGGAAAAGGCGCAAAGTTTCGACGAGTTAATCAAAAATGATTTTTTCAATCGCCTGCGAGCGTTCAAGCAAAGCACGGGCGAACAGTTTTTCGCGCCGCTCGTTACCGCCGCCGCCGTCGAGTGCAATATCCGAATCGGCAACCGTTATCTGCAACTGCTCGAACGGGAAAGAGACAGCGGGGAAGTCGAAAAACTCGAAAACAAATACGGCTTTCTGCACGACCAGATTATTTCCGACGCCACGAGCAAGACTCTCCAACTGGTCGAATTATTAAAAATCAAAACCGATAAGCCGCAAATCGCAAACGCTCCGAAGCAAAGCGCCAAAAAGGAAACTGTTCAAGCTAAAGAAGAACCTAAAAAACAAGCGTTAAAAAATTCGTCGGCGAATAACATAAAAGCGCGTTTGTTTGCCGTCAATAAATGGCTGCTCGCAGCGGCGCTTGCCGCGATTTTAAGCTCGGTTTCGCTTTATGTCTGGTCGGAATATTACGCGGCTGCCGAAAACTTGGCACAGGACGTAAAAAAAGTTAATATACCTAATGTGCAACTCTTTTAGCTTAACACCAGACCATCGAGGTCAAGCGGTTTTCGGTTAAGTTGCAAGTTTAAGAAGACCGCGACCGTATGAGTGAGAATCTTTCTAATCAGACGGCTTTGA
>JALZOE010000464.1 GCA_030857325.1 Acidobacteriota bacterium | reverse complement strand
GCGCGTCCGTCGCGCAGCCAGGTTTCCGCCGATTCCGCCCGCTTGACCGGATAATTCGGCGCGGCGGTCTGGGCAAACTGATTTGAAACGAAACTCGATAAAGCCAAAACGACAAGGCTTTTGAATAAAACGGATTTAATTTTCACAATGTATTTCCTTTTCGGAGAATAAGTTTGATTTGATTTTATCGAGACCGTGTTGCAGAAATGTTACAAAGAAAATCCGCTCACTCAATTATCATCAAATCACCGTTGAAAAGTTTGACTCTCTGTTTAGGTTTAAAGTTAGCAGAAAAGTCATTTTTACGCTTCGCCGGAGCAAAAGTTAAGATTTATTTAATGCGGTAAATTACAAAAAACACGTAAAATGATTTTATTATGCCTAATCAAATCCCTGCTCTTAGCCGAAATCTTTTATTGTCGGTAATTTGCTTGTTCATATCAGCGATAATAATCGCCGCTTTTTTCCGGCAGCCGTTAAAATCGGCAGCGCAAATAAAAATTCCCGAAAATGTTGCCACGCAGGGACGCACCCTATCGCCCGCCGGAAAACTAATCGTTGACGCGGCGACGAATCTTCCGGCGGTCGTGCCGCTGACATTTGATTTTGTGCGCTCGCCCGATAATTCCGGCGCGGACGGCAAAGGGCGTTTTTTGATTGCGGTCAACAGCGGTTTCGGCTTGCAGTTTAATGCAAAAAGCAAAAATCAACAGACACTTTCGGTGATTGACACGGAAGCCAAACCCGAACCGCAAATCGTTCAAAACGTCTATTTTCCGAGTCCGAACAGCGCGAATGTCGGCGTTGTTTTTTCCGCCGAAAAAGATGCGGACAATTCTTACACGATGTTTGTCGCGGGCGGTTTTGAAAACCGCATCTGGCTTTTCAAATTTAACCCGAATGAAAAAGAGCCGATTTCGCCGGGTAATAAACCCGACACTGATTTAAAAGCCGGATTTATTGATGTCAATGCGTTTTCCGGTTTCGCGCCGAGTCCGTATTACAACCGCAATCAAGCTCCGGTTTATCCGACCGGAATCGCTTTGAGTCCCGACAATACGACGCTTTTTGTTGCCAACAATCTAGGCGACAATCTGGGGATTTTGCAAGATTGGAAAGGTGCGCGAAAAGTTACAAAAGTTAATTTACATCGTCGCGGTTCAAAACAGTTTCTTTATCCGTATGATGTCGAAATTCTTCCCGAAACCGGCGGCGGTAAAGTCGCAAAAGTTTATGTTTCGTTGTGGGGCGACGCTCGCGTTGCCGTTATTAATCCCGAAAATCCGAATCAGACGTTGAAGCATATCGCGGTTGAACGGCATCCGACGGCGATGATTTTGAATCGTGATAAATCGAAACTTTTCGTCGTCAATTCCAACGCCGACAGCGTTTCGATAATTGATACGGCAACTGATTCGGTGGTTGAAAAAATCAACATTAAGCTGGCTGAAAATGCTCTGAAAGGCGCGAGTCCTGAAAGTTTGGCGTTAAGCGCGGATGAAAAAACTTTGTATGTCGCCAACGCGCACATCAACGCCGTTGCCGTCGTCGCGCTCGGCACACCGTCGAAATTATCGGGTTTTATTCCAACGGGAAATTATCCGGCGGCGGTCGCCGTTGTCGGAAATCGTTTGTTTATCGGAAACGGGAAAGGCACGGGCTTTGAAAATTCTTCGGTTGTCGTGAGCAATTCTGGACGCAATCCGAATATGCCGAATGAAAATTTTCCCGCCGGGAGAACGAATAAACGCGGGCAGTATAATCCGTCGCTGACGAGCGGAAATATTAGTTTCGTGAATGTGCCGAATGAACGCGCTCTTTACGAATACACGCAAGCCGCGATGCGGAACAACGGCTTGCTCGGAAATAAATATAAACCGCTTTTTGCCGGAAATCGTTCGCCGTTCAAACATATTATTTACGTGATTCGTGAAAACCGGACGTATGACCAGGTTTTCGGCGATTTGGAAAAATCGGGCGACGGCACAAAAGCGGACGGCGACGCTTCCGTTGCGATTTTCGGCGCGGGAGAAATCGCCAAATCTCCGTCCGGCAAATCACAAAACATCACGCCGAACGCTCGCGCTCTGGCTTTGCGATTCGGACTTCTCGACCGCTTTTTCGTCAACGCCGAAGCCTCGCCCGACGGTCATAACTGGTCAACCGCCGCTTTTTCGAGCGATTTTGTGGACAAAGTTTTTCGCTGGTATTATTCGGGACGCGGGCGAACTTACGATTTTGAAGGTTTCAACCGTTTGCCGTCGTTCGACCCGCCCGCCAATCAACCGCCCGGAAGCGTTCCGTCGGTTTTCCGCTTGCCCGCGACTGAGTTTGACATTGCCGATTATATGAAGCGTTTTGTGCCGTATTTGAACGGCAGCCGCGATATTGCCGAACCGGAAACGCTTTATTTGTGGGACGCGGCAAACCGCGCCGGATTAACTTATCGCAATTACGGCGAATTTATCGCCACCGTTTCGGCGGCGGATGTCGAAGAGGTCAACACGCGCCAACCGAAATCTTATCCCGACATCACGCCGAACAAAACCGCGTTTGCCACGAAAAAATCTTTGGAAGGAAATTTCGCGCCGCTGCACCGCAACTACGATATGCTCACGCCCGACGCGATGACGACGGATTCCTACCGCGCGGCGAAAGAAAACAAAAGCGTTGACGCGGCAATCAAAACGGATCACGCCGACGAGCGTTTTCGCGGCACTTCGCGTTTCGGCGAATGGCAGAAAGAATTTCGCGGTTACGTTGCCGATTTGCAAGCCGGAAAAGGCGACCGTTTGCCGAATCTTTCCATCGTTCGTTTATCGAACGACCACACGGCTGGCTTAAATGAAAATGTCCCGACTCCGCAGTTTTTTGTCGCCGAAAACGACTATGCGCTCGGACGGCTGGTTGAAGAAGTTTCAAACAGTCCGTATTGGAAAGACACCGCGATTTTCGTTCTCGAAGACGA
>JALZOE010000463.1 GCA_030857325.1 Acidobacteriota bacterium | reverse complement strand
TTTTCAAACCAGGCGTTCGGCGTCAGAAATATAAATGCCAGACATAAAAGACAAAGAACGTCCCATTGCGGGCTGGCGCGTTCGTATTTCCAAAGAATAATATCTTTTAATAAGTTCATAGAGTTTTTAGAGTTCTCTAGAGTTTGTAGAGTTTGTAGAGTTCATGGAATTCTTAGAGTAAAAGACGCTCTGAAATTTGAAAAACTCTTTAACTCTTAAAATTCCGCCAACTCTACAAGCTCTATGAACTCCACGAACTCTACAAACTTTGAATCTGACCGTCGCGCATTTGAATCGTGCGGTTGCAGTTTTCGGCGGCTTCCGGGTTGTGCGTAATCATTATAATCGTTTGATTTAAGCGCCGGTTTAATTCTTTGAACATATCAAGCACAATGCGCGAGTTTTCCGTATCGAGATTTCCCGTCGGCTCGTCGGCTAAAATTATCGCCGGATTATTGATAACGGCTCGCGCCAGCGCGACTCGCTGCTGCTCGCCGCCGGATAATTCGAGCGGTTTGTGGTGCATTTTATCCTCTAATTTCAAGAGACGCAAAACTTCGCGGCGATTTACTTCGCTTCCGCCGCCGTTGCCTGTGTGAATCCGCTCCGCCAGCCGCAGATTTCCGTCGGCGGTTAATGTCGGAAAAAGATTGAAGCGCTGAAAGACAAAACCGATTTTGCGGCGGCGAATGTCGGTTCGCTGCGCGTCCGTTACCTTTGACAAATCTTCGTCGCCGATGATGATTTTTCCGCTAGTCGGTGAAAGCAGACCGCCGAGAAGATGCAGCAGCGTCGATTTTCCACAGCCCGAAGGTCCCATAATCGCCACGAATTCGCCTTCTTTTATATCCAGCGAGACGCCGCGCAAAGCCGAAACTTCCACCTTTCCGATTTTATAAATCTTCGATAGATTTTCGGTTTTAAGAATTGTTTTCATCAGACGATTAGATTAGACGACAACTGCAAATTATAAATCGTCGCGCCCCGTATAAATCGAATTTACCGGATTTTAACGGCTGCTTCGGCGGAAAATATCGCCTTTATTTTTTCGTCGCCGCGCTTTGATTCGTATTTACGGGTTTTTGATTGGCTGATTCGAGCAGTTTTTTATCCAAATCGACTTCCTGCAAGTTCCACGTATTTTTCAGCACGAACGCTTCAACCGGAAAAGTTCTGCCGATAGTAACCGTCTCGGGCGATTGATACGTCAGCCGCATTTTATATTTTTCTTTCGGTCGCGTAACTTCAATCTGTAGCGGCAGATTGTTGTATTCGCCCGAATCGCTCAAATTTCCCGCGCTGCCGTAAACGATGTCGGATTCGATTTCGCCTCTTGAATCGAATATTTGCTGGCGCGCCAAGCGAACCGCGCCCACACGGTCGAACCAGAAGCGGCGCAGAACACTGGAAGTTCCGTCGTCGTTTTTACGAATTTCGTCGAGCAGATAATAGCCGCGCAAAACTCTGGCTAAAGGCGATTTTTTTGCGACATCGGTATTATTTTCTTCCTGAAGAATCGTGCTTAGCGCGTAAACGTTATTCGCCGCATCGACAGGACGAATCAGCATCGCGTCGGTAAAATGCTGCGGTCGGAGATTTGAAAAAGCGTTGACGTTTTCCCTTAATTCTTTTCCGCTGCCGTCAAGTTCCATATTCTTTACTTCTTCCTGCAAAGTCGAATAGTCGGCGTTGTTCGTGCCTAAAACAAACTTTTTATATTTTCCGCCGGAATTGTCCTGCAAAATAGCCACGCGAAACTTTTCGCCGTCCGAAGTCATCTGCACGATGTCGGAATTGACGACCGGAATCTGAACTTTCAGAAAAATATTCGCCGGACGCTGGACGACGATTTCGCCCGGCGCGGTTCTGTATTTTTCGGCAATTCCGATGTCGGCGTAGGAATTGTCTTCAAACTTCAAATCCATCTTGGCGCGCATCGAATCGACTCGAGCGTAGCGATTGATTTCGCCGATTAAGTCGGCTTGCGTCGCGTTTTCCGTTTTCAGCAAAATCGCGCGTTTGTCTTTTGTTTTAACGAAACTGCCGCAACCGCTCAAAAACAGTGAAAATAATATGAATAAAAGGACGGATAATTTTAATGAATTGTTTTTTATAAACATCAGTTTGAGATGTTTGAATAAATCGGCTTGTTGTCCTGGAAATGCTTTGACGAAAATCATTGTATTATTGCGGGAGATTCCAAAATGTGAATAATATCACGGCGCGCCGGGTTTGTCATAACAAGCAAAAGACGCGGCGGCGAAAGATTTTCACTCTTCGCCCCGCGTTTTTCCGTGTTCGACCCGCCGTTAAATTATCCTTGAAAAACGCCCGGCGAGCGCGTTAGATAATCCTGCATCGTAAAGGCGAACATTATCGCCAGCCAGAAAAACCCGGCAAGCGCTGTCAGCCAGATAAGCCGCGAACTCCAGCGAACGTGCATAAAAATCAAGACGACGCACGCCATCTTAAAGAACGCTATTGCCAGCGCGACGAGCGTGTTGGCGCCTGCGAAAAAGTGGTCGAGGTCAAGGTATGCGACGACTACGGTTAAGATAGTTCCGCCCAGCAGCACTCCGAAAACCGCCAGATATGCCGGAATCGAAACGATGTGATGCTCGCCTTCGTGATGATGTCCTTCAGCTTCCTGAAATTCGGTTTTTTGTTCTATTCCGGTATCACTCATTTTTAATGTCCTCCTTCGCCGCTCAGAAAATGTCTGCCGAGCAGATAGAGCAGCGGGAAAAGAAAAATCCACACAATATCGACAAAGTGCCAGTAAAGTCCAGCCATTTCGACGGGAGCGTAATATTCGGCGGTATAAGTGCCGAGCCACGCTTTCCACAAAAGCCACGCCATCAAGCCCAAACCGATAATCATATGCAGGGCGTGCAGTCCGGTCATCGCAAAATAAATCCAGTAAAAGATGCGAACCTTGTCGCGGAATCTTTCCGGGTCAATCTCGCCGGATTTAAA
>JALZOE010000078.1:1386-8713 GCA_030857325.1 Acidobacteriota bacterium | reverse complement strand
TTTGCGTCTTTGCGTTTTTTGACGTGCGTTTGCAGTTGGCAGAAAACTTGCGAAATATCCGCGCCCAGAAACCATTGCAGCGAATCGACGACGTGCGAGCCGATTGCGCCGAGCGCGCCGCCGCCCGATTCGGCGTTCGACCACCAGTTCCACGGCAGATTCGCGTCGCCGCGGCTCGGAGCGCGAAAAACGTATTTCGCGTGGCGAACTTTTCCGATAACGCCTCTCCGAAGCATCGAATACGCTTTTTTTCTGCCGTGCTGACAACGGAGTTCGTGGTCAATCAATGCCAGAACGCCTTTCGCTTCGGCTTTTTCGGTCATTTCACGCGCCTGCGCTTCGTCCATCGCCATCGGTTTTTCGCACAAAACGTGTTTGCCGAGTTCGATTGCCCGCAGAGTCATCGCATAATGCGTGTCGGGCGGCGTCGTGATGCAGATTAAATCTACGTCTTCGCGCCCGATTGTTTCGCGCCAATCGTCCGTGAAATGCCCGATATTAAATTCCCGCGCCGTGTCTTCGGCATTCTTTAATTGCCCGCTGGCGACCGAAATGATTTTCGCGCCGTCGCATTTTAAAAACGCGGGAATCTGCACTTTGCGCGCAAAACCCGTTCCGATTATTCCGATTCCGACCGTATCTTTCATACGAAAAATTAAATCACACAAAAGCCTTAAAAAACAAAAAGCGTAAAGTTATTCCGCCTTACGCTTTTGTCTTCTCTAAAATTATTTTCGCTTTAATTAAATTTCAAACGACTTCCAAAACTTCCCGCGATTCTTTGGCTTTGTCCGTTTCGAGTTCAAGGCTGACGGTTTTTGCTTTGACGTTTCCGTCGCACCGCAGAAATTGTTCGTAAACTTCCCTGTTTTCCCGCGTCATCTGCGAAATGCTCGCGCCGATTAAATATCTGGAAACCGAAAGATGCTCGCCGATTTGCTCGTATCTGTGTCCGATTACCTGCATTTGGATTTTTCCGGCGGGCAAATGCATTTCGACATTGAGCGTGCAGTTTTCGCCGACCAGATAACTTTCGCGTATGCGAATCGAAGGAACGATAAAACCGATTCCCAAACGACTCAAATCCTTCGTTTCGCCCGAAATAACCAGATTTTCCGGCGGCATTTGTAATTTTACAATTTTACCGGCCGGCTGTATCCAGACTTTTACCGGAATCTGAAAATTAGAGCGCGGAGTCTCCCGGCGCTCCGACACCGATTTGTTAAATCTTGCGATTAATTTTCTTATCATAATATTACTCGCCGGGCAGATTTGAATTGTTTTTTAGAATTAAAAAACTTAGAAAACTTAAAGAGCAAGTCTTCTAAGTTTCGATTCTCGGCGTCGGCGCGGAAATTTTAACCGCCGAACGGCTGTCCTTTCGTATCGACGCTTTTTAAGTTTGAGGTTCGATTATTTTCGACTTCAAAACCGAAGGAGAGTTTGCCGGTTTTGCCGTAAACCGCCGGTTCAGCCGAAGCCCCGTATCTTTTCCGGTCGGCGGAAAGCGAGATTTTATAGTTGTAGCCGGTCGAATCGGGCGAGAGAGCGTCGGCGGGCAGAAAGCCTTTTTCAATCAAAACCGGCATTTCGCCGTAAAGTCCGCCGGTCTGCGCGGCGTAAATCATCTGGGCTTTAGCGATACCATTAAGCATATTTTTCGCTTCCGCCTGGTGAGTTTCTATTTTCAGATTGAAAAAATAATTTTTTCCTTCCCGTTTGATAATTTTTTCGGCTGATTCTTCAACCGTTAAAATCGTCCAGACGCCGCCCGCGCGCTTTAATCTTAATTCCTGAAGTTTTAATTTATCCGTTTTATTGTCGGGCAGTTTAACCGTAACGGTCGCATCGTCGCCGGAAATTATTTCGCCGTTGATGCCGACATCGGCGGGAATCTGGCGGGCGAGATTGCCGAAATCGACTTGCAAATCTTTTAATTCCGCGTCGGTCAAGCCTTCGATTGCCGGGCGCAGATTGGTTAAAAACAACGCTTCGCGGAAACGCTTTTCGCGCAGATTTTTATAAAACACGCGCACCGTGTCGGCGGGCGAATCCGGCTCAATCGTTATCCTGTTTTTTGAAGGCGAAATGCCTTTCGCGTTCTTCGCGGCATACTCCGATGCCGTTAAAGCTTTTTCGGCTGATTTTTCGTCGCCGCTCTTAGAGGCTTCGACGGCGCATCCGCCGGTTATTAAGATTGAAAAAATCAGCGCTAAAAAAGATACGTTCAGATTGGTCTTGATTGGGGGAAATTTACAAAACATCGATTGTTTCTCCGAAAAAAAGAAGTGTTAATTTTGCGTTGAAAGCTGAAAGAAGCGTTCGTCGGGGAAGATGTGCAAATGAAAATGCACAGCACGCTTTTGGTATTATACGCGCTGTGCATCGAAAATGTAAAACAAAATTTTACAGGATTGTAAAACTTTATTTGAAACGATTTTTGTCTTTCGATTTTCCGGTTAAAAACAATCCGCGCCCAACGTAATAAAGGACGAGCGCGAGAATCCAGAACGGAATCATTGCCAGCCAGTCGGAATTGCCTCCGGCGTAAAACGGATTATTCGCTTTCGACCAATTTGTAAAATTCTGCACCGGTTGATTTAAAAATTCAGTTGCCAGCGCCACTAAAATCCCGGCGAGCGCGCCGCCGGCGATATAACCGGAAGCGAGCAGAACGCCCGGACTACGGTCGGTTTCGGCAATAATTTCCTCTTCGGTCAAATTACGGCGGCGAAGTTTTTTAATCAAATCCTTATCGACCGCCCAGCGAACGACGCCGCCGACGAAAATCGGCGCGGAGACGGCAATCGGCAGATAAAGCCCGACGGCAAAGGCGAGCGACGGAATGCCGGCAAGTTCCAGAACGACCGCAATCATCACGCCGAGCAGAACCAAGCCCCACGGCAACTCCTGGCTGAGAATTCCTTTGATGATATAGCTCATCAAAGTCGCTTTCGGCGCGTTGTATTTCGTTACGTCCGTGCCGTCGGCGCGTTCCTTGACCACGCCGTTTATGCCCGGGTCAACCAGATAAGCCGGTCTGCCCTGCATATCGATTAAATATCGTCCGGCGGGTCCGATTACCGAGTCGGGGTTGTGCCAGACGCGGTAAGTATTCGGGTCGTTGAAAAAAGCGTCGCCGACTTTTTCGCCCTTTAACTGTCCGTCTTCGCGCAAAAGTTTCTGCTCCGGCACTTGAAATTGCTGGCTGAAAGCCGTCGGTTCGACCCGCTGATAGACGGTCGAAGATTCATTTAGCTGGATGAGAATCGGACCCAAAAGCAAAGCCGAAACGGTCGCGCCGATTAGGATTGCAACCTGCTGTTTCCACGGCGTGCCGCCGACCCAGAATCCGGTTTTCAAATCCTGCGAAGTAGTTCCGCCGTTCGATGCGGCGATGCAGACGATGCCGCCGACCGACAAAGCCGTAATAAAATACGGGTCTGCCGCCGTCCAGCCGAGCAGCAGAAAAACCAGACAGGTTAAAAGCAGAGTTGCAACCGTCATTCCCGAAATCGGGTTTGACGACGAGCCGATTTCTCCGGTCAAACGCGAAGAAACCGTGACGAATAAAAATCCGAAAACGATAATCAGAATCGCGCCGAGCAAATTCATCTCTAAAGACGGCGCGAGCGTGATGACGACAATCAACGCCAGAATTCCGGCGACAACGTATTTCATCGAAATATCGCGGTCGGTGCGCGGCTGGTTTTCGTTTTCGACCGTTTGCGAGCCGCCGCGAAAATCGGCGAGTCCGCCTTTTAAACCGTGCCAGATTGTCGGCAGGGAACGCGCCAGCGAAATCATTCCGCCCGCCGCCACCGCGCCCGCGCCGATGTATAAGACGTATTCGCTCTGAATACTGTTTCTGCCTTCGATGCCCATTTCGGAAATCGGAATGGTTGCCGGCGCGAGCGCGGCGGTTAAACCTTCGCCGAAGTATCTAATCATCGGAATCAAAACCAGATAAGCAAGCGCGCCGCCCGCGAACATAATTCCGGCGATGCGCGGACCGATAATGTAACCGACGCCCAAAAGAGCCGGATTGTTGTCGAGCGACACCGAGCCGCCGCGAAACGGTTCTCCGAACTCTTTGCCGGGAACGTCCTTCCAGGCTTTGAAAACCTGCATCAGCGTGTTGAACAGAAAACCGATGCCGAAACCGGCGGCGATGATTTTTCCGCCGCGTGTCACCGCGTCGTCCGCGCCGATTTTTTCGGCTTCAATCGAAGCGGCGCGTGATTCGGGGGACGCGCCCGCCTTCAAAACTTCGGCGCAAGCCGTCCCTTCCGGGTATTTTAAGATTCCGTGCTGGTCTCGTATCAAAGCGCGGCGCAGCGGAATCATCATCAAAATTCCGAGAAGTCCACCCAAAACCGCGACGAGCATCACGCGCGAAATTTCCAAATCGAAACCGAGAATCATAATCGCGGGCATCGTTACGCCAAGCCCGAAAGCAATTGACTCGCCCGCGCTTCCGGCGGTCTGCACGATATTATGTTCGAGAATCGTCGCGTCTCTGACGCCGATTTTCGACAGCAGACGAAACAGCGTAATCGAAATAACCGCCACCGGAATCGACGCCGAAACTGTTAAACCGACTTTCAAAACCAGATAAAGCGATGACGCGCCGAAAATGACGCCCAACAGCGTGCCGACAATCAGCGGAAAAATCGAAAGCTCGCGCATATTCTTAACCGCGTCGGGAATATACGGGCGAAACTGAGCCAGAAAAGGATTATTAGCCATAAATGAAAACTAAAACCTCCGAATTATTTTTGAAACTTAGGGGAAAGTATTGTTTGAAAATCTTGCGTTAATTTACCGCGCATCGCATTAACAAGCAAGCGATTTTCCGAACGGCGGCGCGTCTCTATCAATTTATAAAACTTTTTCATCCCGGAGCGCGGGCATCTTGCCCGCAATGGACGCGCAAGCGTTCACAAAAGTTCAGATAAAAATCAACATTGAATTTAATCATACGTTTTTAGATTGCTGTCGCAATCTGTGCGGGCAGGATGCCCGCGCTTCGACAAATTTTTTCATTCAAATTTGAGAAAGTCCTGAATTTACTAAAAAAGACCGGAAAAGCGAAAAGTTTTCAATCCGCATCAAATCTGGTATAAACTTGGTTCATAAAATTCTTCGGGAGTTTCCAACAAATGACAAAAAACAAATCTTTCTTTGCGTCTCTGCGCCTTTGCGCGATATTTTTTCTTTTCTCTTTTGTAGTTTTCGCGCAAAAGATTCCCGCGCCGAATGAAGTTTTGGGTTTCACGCCCGGCGACGATAGAAAACTGGCAAGCTGGACGCAGGTTGTCGATTATTTTCAAAAACTCGCTAAAGCAAGCGACCGCGTGCAATTTCAGGAAATCGGCAAAAGCACAAACGGTAATCCGTTTGTTTACGCGACGATTTCCACGCCTGCGAATTTAAAGAATCTCGAAAAATATAAACAGATAAACGCCAAACTCGCCGACCCACGCCTTATAAAATCTAATCAAAAACTTGCAAACGATTTAATCAGACAAGGCAAAACAATTGTCCTTATAACGTGCGGCATTCATTCGAGTGAAGTCGGCAGCTATTTGTCGTCAATGCTCATCGCCGATAAATTAGCCAAAGCGACTGACGTGGAAACTCTGAAAATTTTAGACAATACAATAATTTTGCTCGTGCCGTCTCTGAATCCCGACGGCGTGGACATTATCAAAAACTGGTATGACAAAACTTTGGGAACGCCGTTTGAGGGAACTCAGCCGCCGGAGCTTTATCACAAATACGTCGGACACGACAACAACCGCGATTGGTATGCGTTTACGCAGGTCGAAACGCAGTTGACGGTCGATAAAATTCACAACGTCTGGCATCCGCAAATCGTTCACGACATTCACCAGCAAAGCGCGAACGGCGCGCGGATGTTTTTGCCGCCGTATCTGCCGCCCGTCGAGCCGAATGTGCCGAAGGAATTAATCGAAGGCTTTACCGAACTCGGAAATTTTATGGCGAACGATTTGCGCGGCAAAGGTTTCTCCGGCATCACAACCGCTTCGACCTACGACGCCTGGACGCCGGCGCGCGCCTATTCGCATTATCACGGCGGCGTGCGGATTTTATCGGAAACGGCTTCGGCGCGTCTCGCCACGCCGGTTACAATTAAGTTTGAAGATTTGCGCGGCAGTTTAGGCTACGACGCGAAAAAGGAATCGTCCAATTTTTCACCCGTCTGGAAAGGCGGCGAATGGCATCTGCGCGACATCACAAATTATATGACGACGGCGGCGTTCAGCTTGCTGAAACACGCTTCGGACAATCGAGAGAAATGGCTTTCGAGATTTTACGCGATTGGCAAAGAAGCGGTCAGACCGCGAAAAAACGGTGAACTTTGGGGATTTAAGATAGAACTCGAATCTAAAGAAACGACAAATTTGCTTGACGTTCTCCAGCGAGCGGGAGTTGAGATTGAGAAATCAGCTCCTGATAAAAAATTCAATGTAAAAGAAGATAGTTACGAATTTATAGAATTTCCCGTTTTGATTCGGCTTGCTCAACCTTACGGAAATTTCGCAAAATCTCTTTTGGAAAACCAAAAATATCCTGAAATCAAAGACGAAAAAGGAAATCCGATACCGCCGTATGACGTTACCGCTCACACGCTCTCACTTTTATACGGCGTGAATGTAACGCCTTTGTATAAACCACAAAAAAGTTTTGGGGAGCGTCTTTCCGCCGGTTCCTATACGTCATTAAGCGAAAAGGTTAGGGGAGTCGGACTTTATAAATCTTCAATTCCGGTAATGGACGAAGGTTGGACGAGATGGTTTTTTAAAAAAGATTTTCCCAGAGATTATAACTACTCTTCATTGACCGACGAACAATTAAAATCCGCCGACGGTCTATTTGAAAAAAAAGTAATCATCTTCCCAGACCAATCGCCGAACCAAATCTTAAACGGTTTTGCGAAAGGCGCGATGCCCGACGAATACACGGGCGGAATCGGCGCGGACGGCGTGGCAAACTTAAAGAAATTTGTCGAAGCGGGCGGCACGCTCGTCTTTTTCAACCGCGCTTCAAACTTCGCCATCGAACAATTCGATTTGCCCGTCAAAGACGTAACGCGCGGTTTAGCTCGCAAGGATTTTTTCATTCCCGGCTCGATTCTGCGAACCGAACTCGACACGACTTCGCCAATCGCCAAAGGAATGGACAAACAATCAATCGCGTGGTTTGAAAACTCGCCCGCCTTTGAAATCACGGATAGCACAAACGCGAAAATCATTGCCAAATATCCGTCGGACGCAAAAAACATTTTGCTTTCGGGTTATGC
>JALZOE010000078.1:0-1376 GCA_030857325.1 Acidobacteriota bacterium | reverse complement strand
TGCTTTGGGTGCGGAACGTATTGCCGGAAAAGCCGCGCTCGTCGAAATAAAAATGGGCAACGGCAAAATCGTTTTATTTGGCTTTCGCCCGCAGTATCGCGGTCAGAGTTTGGCGACGTTTCCGCTTTTGTTTAATACAATAGGAAATTAGCCACGAATAACACCAATAACACGAATAAAAACAAATAAAAAATAATTCGTGTTATTGGTGTTATTCGTGGCAAAATGCTTTTTATGTTTGAGGAGAAAATTCTTTACAAAGAACTTTCGTATAAAATTGTCGGACTAGCTATGCAAGTTCATACCGAACTCGGTTATGGATTTTTAGAAAAAGTTTATGAAAATGCTTTGATGATTTTGCTCAGAGAAAACGGCATCAAAGCCGAGCAGCAAATTCCGATAAAAGTTATTTTTCACGGGCAAATTGTTGGGGAATATATTGCCGATATATTAGTTGAAAACATTATTATTTTAGAATTAAAATCTCAACCGAATCTTTCCGACATTCACAAATCACAAACATTAAATTACTTGAAAGCAACCGGACTCAAATTAGGTCTTTTGCTAAACTTTGGAAAAAGAAAATTAGAATCTGAACGATTAGTTTTATAAATTCTTTATTTGTGTTATCAGTGTAATTCGTGGCTAATTTCTTTTTTTCTTTTTCGCGTGGTAAATTGTAGTTTTGCTTTATCACGATGAAAGAAAACATACAGACGACACGCCTCGCAAACGGACTGACAATTTTGACGGAAAAAATGCCGGACGTGCGTTCGGCAACGCTCGGCTTTTGGATAAAACGCGGCTCGCGGCACGAACCTGTTGATTTGAACGGCATTTCACATTTTATCGAACATGCCGTCTTTAAAGGAACTGCGAAACGCACTGCGCTCGACATTGCGATTGAAATCGACCGGCTCGGCGGCAATCTCGACGCTTTTACGATGCACGAAGCTGTCGGCTTTATGGCAAAAGTCGTGGACATGCAAACCGCCAACGCCTTCGATTTAATAGCCGATATGCTGGTGAATCCGCTTTTCGACGAAAAGGAATTAAAGCGCGAGCAGAAAGTTATCATCGAAGAAATAAAAATGGTCGAAGACACGCCCGAAGATATTTTGAGCGAGGTTTTCACTAAAGCGTTTTATCCGCATCACGCGCTCGGACTTCCGATTGAAGGCACACGCAAAACCGTCAAAACCTTTAACCGCGAAACGACCAGAAATTTTCACGCCGAAACATTTCAGCCGCGAAATATCGTTATCGCCTGCGCCGGAAATGTCGAACACAAACAGATTGTCGAATTAGCCGAAAAGTTTTTTGGTCTGAAATCAGAAATCAGAAATCAGAAATCAGAAGTTGATGTTTCGGCTGTT
>JALZOE010000077.1 GCA_030857325.1 Acidobacteriota bacterium | reverse complement strand
AATCAGGCTCGCGCCGTCAAAAATGATGCCGTCGTTTCCGCCAATTAAATTGACGAAAACAATCGGTTTTCTTTGCAGCCGAGCGCGATGCGCGACCATTTCGCAGCGCAGATGAATTTTGCCTTTGTTAAAAGGCGAGGCATTTAGAGAGACGATCAAATCCGCGCCCTGCATTATCAATTCGTCCGCCGGGTCGATTTTATAAAGCCGCTCTTTCCAGAAAGTTTTGTCGTTCCAGAAATCTTCGCAGACGACGACGCCGATTTTGCGCCCGTCGATTTCAAACATTTTGCGCGCGTCAGCAGCTTCAAAATAACGCGGGTCGTCAAACACGTCGTATTCGGGAAGCAAGGTTTTATCGGCGAAGCCGAGCAGTTTCCCGTCGTGAATGACGGCGGCGGAATTAAATAATTTTCGCCCGTCCGCGTTTCCGGTCTTACGCACCGTTCCGACAATCGCCGTAATTCCTCTCGTCGCTGCAATAATTTTCTGCAAAGGTTCTTCGACCGTTTCGATAATGTCTTTATCCAAAAACCAATCGAACGAAGTGTAGCCGTGAGTAGCGACTTCGGGAAAAGCAATTAAATCCGAGCCGGCGGCTTTGGCTTTCTCGATTGCGTTCAAGATTTTAGCGACGTTTCCTTCGATGTCGCCGTTGGTCGTGTTGATTTGTCCGATTGTTATTTTCATAAAGTCCAGAGTCCGAAGTCCGCAGTTCTTAAGTCAAATTATGTCATTCGACTTTGGACTCTGGACTGTGGACTTCGGACTTTTTTATCATTTCCAGACGATTCCCGCGCTCGTTGTAACGCACTTCGTCCATAATGTTGTGAATCAAAAGCACGCCGCGCCCGGAAGTTTTGAAAAGATTTTCCGGGTCGCGCGGGTCTGGAATCGAGGCGACATCAAAACCTTCGCCTTCGTCTTCAAAGGTGAAACGCGCTTCTTTTTTGGAAATTTCCGCCGCGATGCGGACGTTTTTCTGCGAGTCGAATTTATTGCCGTGCTTGACGGCGTTGACGAAGGCTTCGTCTAAAGCGATGAAAAGATGCGAGTTTTCGCCGCCGACGCCGATTTTTTCGACGCGCTTTGTCAAATAATCTAAAATCGAGTGCATCGGAGAGATGGCGCTCGGAAACTCGAACTCGATTTTCTCGCGCAAATCTTTTATGATTTCAATCCGGTCGACGAACTGCGCTTTGTAATTGAGAATCAGTTCAAAGAATTTTTTTAATTCATTTTCGTCAAATTCGTCGCGGTTAAAGCCGGTGGCGCAGATTTTGAAGGCGCGAATGTGTTCGGACGGTTTATGCGGTTCGATTTCGGGCAGGCAGGCGTCGCTGTTATCGTCAGTTTGAACGGCTTCGGGAATCGCGTCGATGTTGTCCAAATCGGTGATAACAACGTCGAAATCGTTTATTTTGTCGAGTTCGACCGCTTCGGCGCGATTTTCGATGGTTTCGACAAAATGTCCGAGCTTGTCAAAAACTTCTTTTAATCCGCTGCTCAAATCGTCGTGGTCGTCAATAATAAGAAATTTTCTTTGCATTTTCACCGGTTTTTTTTAGAGATTTTGAAACATCTTAAATTATAAAAAGTTACGACGGGGCGTTTTCCTTTGTTGCAAATAATACCCTAAATTGCCAGTGGTTTTCTAACCGATGTCGCAGGAAAAAGAAAAAGTTTATCGTTTCGCTTCGCTCGCCGCATATTCCGCCCGCGAGCGTTTCCTGATTCGGGCGGCGGATTCGGCGTTTTACGTTTTGATTAAATTGATTGGAAAAACGCTGCGGTTTGAAGTCGAAGGTCTGGAAAACGTCGCGCAAATCGAAAAACGCGGAAAAATTCCGATATACGCGACGTGGCACAACCGGATTTTCGCGTCCGTTTATTATTTGCGAAATCGCGGAATCGTCGTCATAACTTCGCAGAGCTTCGACGGCGAATATATCGCGCGTTTTATCCAGCGTTTCGGTTTTGGCGCGGCGCGCGGATCTTCGACGCGCGGCGGCACGGGCGCGCTCGTCAAAATGATTCGCCTGATGCGCGAAAATCTGCCGATGTGTTTTACCGTTGACGGTCCTAAGGGAGCGCCGTATGTCGCCAAAACCGGCGCGATTCTGCTGGCGAAAAAATCGGCGAATCCGATTCTTCCCTTTTTGATTGCGCCGCAGAAATTCTGGACGATAAACAGTTGGGACAAATTGCAGATTCCGAAACCGTTCACGCGCGCCAAAGTTTTTTTCGCCGAGCCGATTTACGTCCCCAAAACCGCCGACGAAGCGGAAATAGAAAATAAACGACTTGAACTGCAAAGGAAACTTGACGAAGCGGTTATTTTCGGCGAACAATGGCGTCAACTTTAATATAAATAAACACTTTACTCGAATTTTCTGTTATTTTTTAACAGTGAAAAACTGTCCGAATAGTTTTTACAAAAATTTTCAAACTGATTCAAATAGTTATTTAAACCGAAACGTAAAGGAGAAAAAAATGTCTTCGATTAATTCAAAAACCGGCGAAGAAAATGATTCGCCGTTGAAAACCGACGATTATCAAAGCGGCGTCAGCGCGGTAAATGCGGGCGAAACCGGAATCGGCGGCACGACGACGGCGAGCGAAACATTCGACCGAATCGGAACGGCGGCGAGCGAGCTTAAAGATTACGGAGTAATAGACGGAGCAGCCGGAAACGCAATCGACAATTCGGCTGACGATGATGCGGACGACGATTCGCCCCTCAAATGGCTTGTGCCTCTCGTTATCGTTTTGCTGCTGATTATTTCGGGCTACGCGTTTTGCAGCAATCCTCGCCCGGCTGACGAAAGCGGCGCGGCGGCGACTGTAAATATTGCTTAAAACGCCGGTAACAATTAACGATTTTAATTTGAAAAAGCGGACGCAAATTGAATATCGCCCGCTTTTTCGCTTTTATAACCCGGATTTATTCGAGTTGTTCGGCGTTTGAGTTCGTTTATTTTACCGATTAAATTCTTTGGAACTTTTCTTTTCAGCCTTTCGTAAAAAAACCTTGACAGAGCAGGCGTAACGCTTTGTTGCTTTTACCCGAAGGCATTTGCTTTTTGGAGACACATCTAAGTTGGAAGCATTAAAAGTAGCAGCGGAAAGTAGCGGCGCGGAACTTGTTCGGCGTTGTCGGGCGGGCGACGGCGCGGTTTGGGAAGAAATTGTCTCGACCTTTTCGCGGCGGATTTTTAATCTCGCCTATCGTTTTACGTCGAGCATCGAGCAGGCTGAAGATTTGACGCAGGAAGTTTTTGTGCGCGTTTATAAATCGCTCGACCAATACGACGCCAAACAAGGCGATTTGACCAATTGGCTGATGCGTCTGTCGAGAAATTTGATAATCGACGATTACCGGCATCGCCAGCGCAATCCGCAGAATTCGCACGCCGACGACGTTGAAGACCACACGTTTCACCTGCGCGCCGTCGGAAATTCGGCGCAAAAGGAAATCGAGCGCCGCGAGCTTCGCGCGCAGGTGCAGGAAGCGATTGACAAGCTGCCCGAAGATTTGCGGACGTGCGTAATTTTGCGCGACATCGAGGAGATGACTTACCAGGAAATCGTCGATGTTTTGAAAATTCCCGAAGGCACGGTTAAATCGCGCATCAATCGCGGACGAATCGAACTGGCGAAAATTCTGCGCCGGATGAGAGTCGTTAATATGTAAATTGAAAAGGCAATAGCCGTCAGCAATCAGCAGTCAGCCTTTTTCTGACCACTGACATCTGACCACTGACAACCGACTTATGACTTATGAAACCGAAAGAATAATAAGCTGCCCGGAGTTTGAAGAAGTCCTGACCGATTATCTGGACGGAGTTCTTGACAGGCAAACTCATAAAGCCGTCGCCGTCCACGCTTTGCGCTGTCCTTTGTGTCATTCGCTTCTTAATGAAGTCAAGGACGCGATGGCAATGTGCCGCGAAATATCCGCGCCGAAACTTTCGATGACGCATCTCGAAGCCGGTATTTTTTCAAAGACGATGCCCGAAGTCGCAATGAACTGCGAGCAGTTTGAAGCGCATTTAACCGATTACCTCGACGGATTTCTGCCCGCCGCGCTTTTTCACCGCTGGGAACGCCACGCCGCGCTGTGCGGAAACTGCACCGATTTGCCGGGCGAAGTCGTCCGCTCGATTGCTTTTTGCTACACCTATAAAATGGACGAACTGCCGATTCCCGCAGGCTTGAACGCAAAAATTTTACAGGCGACAATCGGGACAACCGAAGCTCAAACCGTTAAAGCGTCGTGGATTTCGCAAATGGCGGAATGGATTCGCTCCGTTAGTTTTCCGATTTCGCTGCCGCAATTAGCGCCCGTCGCGATGATGTTAATCTTCGCCGTTCTGGTTTTTAGTCAAACGTTTTCCGGCAGCAATCCGCTCACCGGCGTTTATCAAAAAAGTTTTGAGTTAGCCGGGCAGACTTATCAACAGAGCGCGGAAATCGTTACGGGAACAGATTCCGGCAATCAGCCGAAGTCGAATCAGGAACCAATCGGCGGAATTTTCGTCAACGACAGCGAGGAAAAAAGGCGATGAACTGCGCTTATCACGGACAAAATACGGCGGTCGTCAATTGCAACGGATGCGGCAAACCTTTGTGTCCGGCGTGCGACCACCGCATCAAAGGCTTTCCCTTTTGCCAAGACTGCATCGTCTCCGGCGTCGAACTGCTCAGAAATCAAAACCAATCTTCATACGCTCCCGTTATCAAACGGCAAACTTCGCCCGTTGCCGCAGCCGTTCTTTCGCTCGTCTGTCCCGGACTCGGCGCGGCTTACAACGGGCAAACATCGAAGGCTTTGATTTATTTCGCCGTGTTTGTCGGATTTTTTCAGATGGCGATTTTGTCGGGCGGAATGGCGATTTTTGTTTTGGGATTTTTGGGGATGTGGCTTTTCGCCGCGCTCGATTCGTATCGGACGGCGCAGCTTCTGCACTCCGGCATCACGCCCGGCGGCGCCGAAGATATTATCGCGCAGAGATTTCAAGGCAACCCGAAACTATGGGGAATCGTCCTAACGCTTCTCGGCGCGTCGTTTTTTCTTCAGGCATTTTTTAATTTAAGATTTTTGAGTCGCGGAATTTTGCCTGTTCTGCTCGTCGGTTCAGGCGTTTATCTGCTGCGCGGTTATGTCTTTAAACCGAAAAAAAGCGAGCCGCGGCAAGCTGAATTTTCCGGTAATATCAATGTCCCGCCGTTTGCCGATACAACGAACGATGCAAGTTTTCGCACCAACGATTTTGACGATTTTGACGCGCAAACCGATTTTGCGACTAAAGTTCGCACCACAAAGTGGAAGGAAAGATAGAAAATCTGTATTATGGAGAACGAACGGATTTCGATGTTTTTATGATGCGGGACTGTTCAAAAGTTATATAAAGGAGTTTAATTTATGCCGACTTGGTTAAAAGCTACAGGAAAATGGGGAAGCGTTTTCGTCATTTTGGCTTTGATTGTTACGTTGTTAAAACAGGTGATTGCTTTTGTCGGATTTTTGACGATGGCGATTAAATTTATTGTCATTATAGCTTTCATCGGACTCATTGTCGCAATCGGTTTCGCCATTTTGCGAACGAGAAACACGAATCGTCAGACCAAAGAATAAACCGTATTTTGTCGAGCCGGAGCAATCATAGCAATTAAAAATTTGTTTTTCGCACCGGCTTGTGATATTTTTCTCTTATTCGTCAAAACGAATGGATTTCTAAAATTTCTAAAACCCCAAAGAAGGTTTTGACTGCAATTTTACAGAATTTTACAAAAAAGCCTTCATTAAGGATTCGCGTTAGTTGCCCGAAGGCTGTTACTTGGCGTGATTCCGGCGTTGAAACAAAAATTTCAGGGCGAAATCATACAAAAGGAGCTTACAGACAAGCATAATGCAGAAGAACAACAGTTTTTACAAATTTCTTTTATCCGGTTCGACCGACACGAAAAATTATATTCGTCGGATTGGAACTTCCAAAAAGTTTCTTCGCAAAAGCGTCGCCGGTTTTGGATTGTTAATAGTTATCGCTCTTGTCGGACTCGGCATTTTTATAAAAAATACGACTTTCGCCAAACAGCCAACAAACGCTTCAGTTCAGGATTTATCAGCTAACCCAACGCAAAATAATTCGAGAGCCGAATACAAAGCAATCAGCTACGACAGACCCGACAGCGACATCGATATTACATACGACAATGCGGGACAAGGGTCGGCGCGCCAGATGACTCCGGCTGAAATCGAAGCGCAGCAGAAAGCGATGGAAAGCGGCATCCAAAAGGTCGTTAAAACCAGCAGCGCGGCTTTTCTGCCGACGATGTGGGCGCACGTCGGTCGAATCACCAACGAATTCGGACAGCGCCGCAATCCCTTCGGCGGTTATTCCTACGAATTTCACGCCGGTTTGGACATTGGCGGAGATATGGGCGATGTCATCGTCGCACCCGCTAACGGCGTTGTCAGTAAAGCCGACTGGATGGGCGGTTACGGCAATATGGTTGAAATCAATCACGGCAACGGTTTGACGACCCGCTACGGTCATCTCTCCAGAATCGGCGTTCGCGCCGGCGACAAACTCCAGCGCGGACAGGTTTTAGGACTCGTCGGTTCGACGGGGCGCTCGACCGGACCGCATCTGCATTTTGAAGTTCGATTAAACGACAGACCGATAAACCCGCGCCGCTTTCTGCCGCCGCTAACGTCCGATGTGGCGAGATTACAGCCGCATAATTAAAATATATCAAATTCAAAACTTAAAAAAGCGAGCCGCAAACGGCTCGCTTTTTTCATCTTAAATAAGCTCAATGGAACTTTCGCCGTTTTTTGAGTAAAATAATTGTTATAATTAAATGAAGGGTGTGCATAATTAAATATCAATAATATCAATGGTTTAGAAACGGGCTGCTGCCCGCTATTCGCGGACATCAACGGAAGGCGGGCTACTGCCCGCCTCTAAACCTAACAATGATAATTTTTAACAAAAATGAATTACGCACAGGCTTCAATTAAATGAGCTTCAAACAAAATAAAGGATTTAGATAATTTATGAGATTAAAATTAAACATTGTCTCGACATCGATTTTGATGTTTGCGGTCTTGCTTTCCAATGTGTCGTTTGCCTTTGCGGGCTTTGACGAAGGAATGTACACGCCCGACCAGATTGCGCGGCTTTCGCTTCAAAGAAAAGGCTTAAAGATAAAGCCTCTCGACATTTACAATCCGAACGGCGTCAGTTTATCCGATGCTATTGTTCGCTTGAGTGTCGGCTGCACTGCCGAATTCGTCTCGCCCAAAGGTTTGATTTTGACTAATCATCACTGCGCCTTCGACGCGCTCGTTTCGGCTTCGACCCCGCAGACCGATTATGTCGAAAATGGTTTCAGAACCGATTCGCGCGCCGGAGAAATGCCCGCCAAAGATTACTCGGTGTTTATGACCGAGCGCGTCGAAGACGTAACGTCAAAAGTTTTGCGCGGCACAGAAAATTTAACCGGCGCGGAATTGGCGCAGGCGATTAAGCGCAACGGCGACGAACTTCAGGCGACGGAAACGGCGAAAGCGCCGAAGGGTTCGACCATTCGCATTCAATCTCTAAACAGCGGGTTTTTCTATTATCTCTATCAAACGATGCAGATAAAAGACGTGCGCGTCGTCTATGCGCCGCCGAGAAACATCGGAGTCTTCGGCGGCGATCCGGACAATTTTGAATGGACGCGCCACACCGGAGATTTTACGTTTCTGCGCGCTTATACCGCGCCGGACGGAACTTCCGCCGAATATTCTCCAAATAATATTCCGTTCAAACCGAAAAAGTTTTTGACAATTAACATCGGTGGCTTGCGGGAAAACGATTTCGTTTTCGTTATGGGTTATCCGGGCGGCACGACGCGCTACCGCGAAAGTCAGTCGGTCGGATACGCGGAAAACGTCAACTTCCCTTTTCTCGCTTCATATTTACAGGCGCGCAGCGACGCGCTCGTTAAAGTCGGCGAAACCAGCGAAGAAAAGCGAATCAAAATTCAATCGGAAAAAGCTAATCTGGACAATTATCGCAAAGTTTATACCGGCAGCAGCACGGCTTTGAGCCGAAACGACACGGTTGCCGCAAAACGCGCCGAAGAAGCGAAGTTTGCCGCCTGGGTTGCGGCGAATCCGCAGCGCCGGGCAAAATACGGCGAAGTTCTGCCAAATCTAAAACGCGTTTCGGACGAATTTTATCCGACCGCACAGCGCGACGTGCTTTTGCGAACGATTCCCGCCGCCTCGACGCCTGTATTCAGACAACTTCTTGAAGCGGTTACGACTGTTCAGCAAGGCAAAACGCTGACAGAGGCTGAAAAACAAGCCAAAATCGTCGAAATTCAAACTGCCTACAAAGACCGCGAGCCGATTCTCGAACGTGAAGTTCTCAAATTTTTCTTAAAGGAAATGGCGGAGCTTCCGGCAAACCAAAAATTTGCGGCGGCGGAAAATCTTTTCAATCGTTTTGAAGGCAAAGAACGCCGTTTAGCTGAAGAAACGCTTGCCGAATCGATTGCCGAAAGAGGAAATTTCGACACGCCCGAAAAAGTCATCGGTCTGTATGATATGTCGTTTGCCGATTTACAGAAAAAATATCCGAACATTATTGATTTTGTAAATGCCTTCGCTCAGGCGAAACAAATCGTTACGACGCGCACCGGCAAGTTTAATTCGGAAATCGACCGTCTCAGACTTCTCTATCAGCAGG
>JALZOE010000462.1:1030-2998 GCA_030857325.1 Acidobacteriota bacterium | reverse complement strand
TGTTTGAGGAAAACGAAGCTGAAAATTGAGAATCGAATCGCTCTTTGAAAAATTATAAGTAATTTCACTCAAAACTTTGAGTGTTGCTACCGATGTTTTAAATTTTCGTTTGACTTACTTTTGAAATAGGAAGCTATAAAAATAAGGAAGGGCAAATGAAAATAAAAAACTACTTAATAATGGGCTTGCTGCCGCTCGCGCTCGCGCTTGCCGCCTGTCAGCCGCCGAATTCGACTACGGTAACGACCAACACCGCTAACACCAACGCCGACAGTTCGACGACAGCCGCCGGACAACCTTTGATTGAAGCCACGCCAATCGCGGCGGGCGAGGGCGATTATAAATTTATCACCGGCGATGATTTTAAGCTGACCGTTCGCGCCGCTGATGCCAGCGAAGTCGAATTATATTATCAGCCCGTTACCGCCGATGACCGCGCTTTAAAACTCAAAACGCTGACCGCGCCCGTCGAAGGAACGAAAGACAGTTTCGTCGCGGATTTGAAAATTCCCGAAGATTTTAACGGCGAAGTCTGGGCGCGGGTGAAATACGCCAGCGGCGAGACGAAGGAAACCGAACATTTATTGCTGGCAAAGCGCGTTGATTCGGGAAATATTGCCGCCAAAGAGCAGCCGCAAACCGGCTCGAATGCGGCGGCAAATTCAAACGCAAACAATTTAAACGCAAACAATCAAGTTGCCGACACGGACGAATCCGCGCGGTCGGATAAAATGACGAACGGGCGCATCGAACGCGCCGCGCTTAAAGCGGGCGACGGCAATGTCAGAATTACCGTTAATGTCCCGGCGTTTACGATGACGCTCTGGCAGGGCGACAAGGAAATAAAATCGTATTACGTCGGCGTCGGAAAGAAAGATTTTCCGATTCCGGTCGGGATGCGTTCGGCTGACAAAATCATTTTGAATCCGAACTGGATTCCGCCCGACAGCGAATGGGTGCGAAATTCTTCGAACGTCGAGCCGTATCAGAAAATCACGGCGGACGACCCGCTCAACCCACTCGGCAAAATCAAAATCCCGCTCGGACAGGCTTATCTGCTGCACGAAGCCCAATCGCCGTCGGACATCGGCAATCTGGTTTCGCACGGCTGCGTGCGCGTTCTGAACGACGATTTGTTCGAGATAACCGAAATGATTTCGCGGGCGCGTAATCTTTCCATTACAAAAGACGAAATCGCGGCGGCGCGGAAAAACACCGAACGCCGCGTGATTGACTTGAAAGGCGACGTTCCGGTTGACATCAATTACGATTCGATGGTCGTCGAAAAAGGGATTTTTTCGCTTTACCCGGACGTTTATGAGCGAAAGACGAACACGCCCGAAAATCTTCGCGCCAAACTTGAAAGTTACGGCGTTGACGCGGCGAAACTCGACGACGCGATGCTCAGGGAAATTCTGGGCAAAGTTGACGGCGACCATAAATTCACAGTCGCGCTCGCCGACATCAAAGCCGGAAACGCGGTTAGAAACGGCAAAGTCGAGCCGCTCACGCCGCAGCAGGCTAAAAAGAGCGAGAAAAAATCGTAAAAATAAATTCTCCGCTTTTCAAAATAACAAAATTTGAAAAGCCTTCCCGCCAACCAAACCGCGCAATCGTTCGCAAACCGTTCGACGGCGCGGTTTCTCCTTCTAAAGCTGAGTAAAAATACTTAGCCGATTTGAGTAAATATGCCGATGCCCTTCGCGTCGGGAAAATCTACAATTCAACAAAAGCAAATAAATGAGGGACACAAACAAATGAACGAAAACGAAAGGGAAAATGAAATGAAGGAAATGGAAATCGATGTCGAGCGCAGTTACACGCCCGCGCAGACCGCCGACAAGCTTCGCCGGATCGCCGACGCGATTGAAGCGGGCAAATCCTTTCGCCTGCAAGTCGGCGGCAATCGCCTTCGCGTGCCGACCGACGGCGCGGTAGAAATCGAAATGCAAGCGGACGGAGACGGCG
>JALZOE010000462.1:0-1020 GCA_030857325.1 Acidobacteriota bacterium | reverse complement strand
TCAGAGTTGATTTTAAGGCAACGGTTAATCGGCGCGAAAGGTATTTTTAATATTTAGTACCGGAAAAGCGCGGCAAAAGAAAAAGGAGGACGGGAAAATGATTTGGACAATTTTAGTGGTTTTGTTGGTTTTGTGGCTTTTGGGATTCATCGGAAACGTCGCCGGAAGTTTGATTCATCTGCTGCTGGTCGTCGCCGCCGTCGTGCTGGTGGTAAAACTCGTGTCGGGTCGCCGGGCGGCTTAAATATAAAAGGCGCGGTTAACGTTTACAAGGAGAGAATATGGTGACGGAGAAAAAAGATTTACGGGAAGAACGAAATTTGAAAAATGAAACGGGCGCGGCGAGCGGGAAAAACGAAACGTTAAAGCGCGTCGGCATCGTCGGGGCGATTGCGCTCGTCGCGTTTCTGCTCGGTTTTCTTCCCGCCTGGCTATCTGCCCGAAATTACGAAAACGAGCGCGACGCGGCAGTCAAAACTTTGCGACCGAGCGTTTTGCAGAACACTTTGGCGACGGCGACTATCAACGCCCGGCGCGGCGAATTCGAGCAGGCGCGGCAGCAGACGAGCGATTTTTTTACCGATTTGCGAGCCGAAGTTGACCGCGAAGAAACTGCGTTCAGCCCGCAGCAGCGCGAAGCCGTCCAGCAGATTCTCGCGCAGCGCGACGAAACGATTACGCTTCTGGCGCGAAACGACGCGGCGGCGGTTGACCGCTTGACGGATTTATATTTCGCCTTTATGCAGGCGAAAAATTCGCCCGCGCCGGAGAAAAAATAAAAGGAAAATTTCAGAGAGTTTATAAACATTACGAGGGAGAAATTATTATGAGAAACACAATAAAAAAATGGGCGTTCAGCGGTTTGACAATAGCTTTAACCGCGTCTTTCGGCGGAATATCCGTTCCGGCGCAGCTGACGATGGACGCCAAAGAAATGAGAAAACAGCAAAAAGAAGGACGCGATGAAGTGCGCGAGGCGACCAAGGTTTTCCGCCAGATAATGAGCGTGCCGGACAAAGC
>JALZOE010000461.1 GCA_030857325.1 Acidobacteriota bacterium | reverse complement strand
GAGCTAATTCATAAGCCGCAAGATAAAAACCACTTGTAAATAAACCGAACAGCGCGCCCCAGAAAACGCTCGCCAATCCTACGAAAATATTCGTCCAAACGTCTTTACTATCAACATTTTCCCGACTCTCGCGCAGCAGAAAAAAAGTTTCAATCGCAATCAAAAGCGCGAAGACGGGAACGGCGATGACAATTGGATTTAACATTCGAAAAATATATTTTTATCCGCTTCTAAAGTTAAAACGCCGGTTCTTCGTAAATGCCGTAAACGTCGCGCAAAGCGGTGCAGATTTCTTCGACCGTCGTGTAGGCTTTGACGGCTTCAATCGTCGCGGGCATCGTGTTTTCGCTTTTCTGCGCGGCAATTTTTAATCTGTCCAAAGCGTTTGCGACCGCACCGCTGTCGCGTGATTTTTTGGTTTGTTCGAGGCGTTCGAGTTGATGAACACGGACGGTTTCGTCGATTTGCAGAATCTCGATTTTCGACATTTCATCTTCCATCTGGTATTTGTTGACGCCGACGATTGTCTGTTCGTGGCGTTCGACCGATTTTTGGTATTGATATGCCGATTCCTGAATCTCCCGTTGCGGGAAACCGGCTTCGACCGCTTCGACCATTCCGCCGAAACCGTCGATTTTATCGAAATAATCGAAACAGCCGTCAATCATTTTCTGCGTCAGAGATTCGACGAACCACGAGCCACCGAGCGGGTCAACCGTGTTGACGACGCCGGTTTCTTCGGCGATTATCTGCTGTGTTCGCAGAGCAATCAACGCGGCTTGATTCGACGGAAGCGCCAATGCTTCGTCGTAAGCATCGGTGTGAAGCGATTGTGTTCCGCCAAGAACTCCGGCGAGCGCCTGAATCGCTACACGCGCGATATTATTGAGCGGCTGCTGCGAAGTTAAGGAAACTCCGGCGGTCTGCGTGTGAAATCTGAGCTGCATCGTGCGCGGATTTTTAGCGCCGAAGCGGTCGCGCATCGTTTTCGCCCAGACGACGCGGGCGGCGCGGAATTTGGCGATTTCCTCGAAAAAGTCGTTGTGCGAATTAAAGAAAAACGAGATGCGCGGCACGAATTCGTCAACATCCATTCCGCGTTCGACGCCGTATTGAACGTATTCCACGCCGTCGCGCAGGGTGAACGCGAGTTCCTGCAAAGCCGTCGCGCCGGCTTCGCGGATGTGATAGCCGGAAACGGAAATCGGATTGTATTTCGGAACGTGTTTGAGGCAGTATTCAAACGTGTCGATAACCAGTTTCATCGCCGGTTTTATCGGGTAAATCCATTCTTTCTGCGCGATGTATTCTTTCAAAATATCGTTCTGTAAAGTGCCGGAAATTTTATTAAAATCCGCGCTCTGTTTCTCAGCCATTACGAGATACATCGCCAGAAAAATCGACGCGGGCGCGTTAATTGTCTGCGAAACGGTAACTTGTTCGAGCGGAATGCCGTCGAACAAGGCTTCGTAATCGGCGAATGAAGAAATCGCCACGCCGCATTTGCCGACTTCGCCTTCGCTCAAAGGCGAATCGGCGTCCAAACCCATCAGCGCGGGCAAATCGTAGGCGACTGACAAGCCAGTTTGACCCTGCGACATCAAATATTTAAAGCGCGCATTGGTTTCTTCGGGCGAAGAAAATCCGGCAAACTGGCGCATCGTCCAAAGCCGCCCGCGATAGCCTGTCGGGTGAATGCCGCGCGTGTATGGAAATTCGCCGGGAAACGCGATTTCATTTTGGGCGTCAATCGTTTCGGTGTCGGCTTCGGTGTAAAGCCGTTCGACCGGTTCTAAAGATATGCCTTCAAACGATTTTTTTCGTTCCGGCGCTTTGTCTAAAACCTTTTGCAGCGTTTCGGTTTCCCAACGCACTTTTTCTTCCTGTGCTTTTGTAGTTGCTTCTTTTACTTCCGATGTCATAAATCAAACCTGCTTTCATAAATTAATTTGCTAAAAAACTTGGATATATTTTATCACGACTTGAATAAACTTTATAAAACTTAATATTGAATCAAACTGCCTTCGCGTTTGGCGCGCTTTATCGCCCGACCGAAAACCCACAATGAAAAGGGAAGCAGGACGACGAGAAAAGCGAGCAGAATAAAAAAAGAAAATTCGACTTCCGCAAAACCTTTGCCCTGAATTAACACGCCGCGAATGCCGTCGAGTCCGTGCGTCGAAGGATTGATGTAGGACAACACTTTTCCGCCGGTTTCGCCCAAAGTTTCCTGAAGCATTTCCTTCGGATAAAAGACGCCGGAGAAAAGCGCCGTTCCCGCGCCGAGCAAAATCGCAAACGGGTCGCCGCGTTTAAAGACCATTGCAAAACTCGCCGATAAAATTCCGAGACACGCTAAAACCAATGTCGTCAAAATTAAAAACGTGAGCGCGAGCAGTAAATTTCCCTGATATTTGACGTTGAAAAATAGCCAGCCGAAGAATAAATAAAGAAACGAATTAAAAGTTGCGTCAACGTAAGACCACGCCGAACTCGAAACGATAATGGTCGGAACATTTATCGGCGTTAAAAGAACGCTTTCGAGCGTTCCCTGCATCTGTTCCTGACGGATTGCGTTAGCGAGCGCGGAGAATCCGACCATAAAATAATTGAGCATCGCCAGTCCGGTCAGCCACGCCGTCAGCGGATTTTGCCACTGCGCGTATTGCGCCAGCGGAAAACCGGCGAAAATCCGCGAGATAAAATAAAATGTCGTAACGATGCCGAGAATCCAGATGATTCGGATAAAAAACTCGACGCGATACGAGAGCGCGAGCTGAAAATCTCGGATGACGAAAGCGCGGATGCGGCGAAGAAGAAGCATTTTTTTTGAAAGTTTTTGTCGAAAGCGTAAAATCGTATTAGAAAATATCCGGCGAATAAATTGCAATCGCGTTTTTTTATTTTTACAATATACCGAATGAAAATTTCCCAAAAAAAGATTTTAAACATTTTTTGTCTCGGCGTTTTTTTTCTGAATGCCTGTGCGGGAAATGAA
>JALZOE010000460.1 GCA_030857325.1 Acidobacteriota bacterium | reverse complement strand
GGCTTTCGCGCCGCGTCTGAGCCACGCCAATTCTTTTCTGATGAGCATATCGCGCTTGTGTCCTTCGGTCGCGCGCAAAGTTTCCTGTTCGTCTTTTTTCTCCAAATAATAAGCGTAATTTCCGGTAAAAACCTGAATCGCGCCGCGGTCGATTTCAAAAATGCGGTTGGTGATACGGTCGAGAAAATAGCGGTCGTGCGTAACCAGCAGAAGCGTTCCGGTGTAGCGCGCCAGATAACTTTCCAGCCACTCAATCGTGTCGGCGTCGAGGTGATTGGTCGGTTCGTCCAGAATTAAAACGTCCGGTTTGAAAATAAGCTCGTGCGCCAGCGCGACGCGCTTTCTCTGTCCGCCGGAAAGCGTTTTCATTTTCGCGCCCGTGTCGTAAATTCCGAGTTTGTCGAGAACGATATGAGCGTTCGTTTCGATTTCCCAGCCGCCGTTCGTCTCCAACTGATGCTGTAAATCAAAAACCGTCTCAAGAAGTTTTTCATCCGTTCCGCCGCCTGCGGCTAAATCGTGGCACGCCGTTTCATAATCCGCCAGCATTTTCATCACGCCCGAACTCGCCGCGAAAATCGTCTCCAGAACGGTTTTTTCTTCGTCAATCG
Source organism: Acidobacteriota bacterium (assembly GCA_030857325.1). Taxonomy (GTDB): domain Bacteria; phylum Acidobacteriota; class Blastocatellia; order Pyrinomonadales; family Pyrinomonadaceae. Next base: position 2,391 of record JALZOE010000460.1, on the reverse strand, counting down.
GCGGATTCTGCGACAAAAAAGCGAGCGTTTTCCCGTTGGCGCGCACGACGCGTCCCGAATCGGGCGGTTCGATTCCGGCGAGAACGCGCAGAAACGTCGTTTTACCCGAACCGTTCGCGCCGATAATGCCGATTTTGTCGCCGTCTTCAAGCCCGACGGTTACATTGTCGAAAAGCGGCTTGACGCCGTAATTTTTGCTCACATTTTCGAGCGAAAGAATGTTCATAAATAAATGGATAATGGATAATGGATAATGGAAAATGAAGAAAGAAGTTTATTTTTCAAATTAAATATTAGCGAAAATAACTCTTTAATTATCCATTTTCCATTATTCATTGGATAAAATTTCCTGCACGCGCCCGACTTGTCCGTCGGTTAAGCGCACCTTGATGCCGTGCGGATGGTTTTGGGAATTAGTTAATAAATCCTTGACGATGCCGACGGTGCGTTTCCCGGTTCGCTGGTCTTGTTTCAGGACGATTGCGACGCGGATTCCGGCGCGAATGTTTTCTCTGCGTTGTCCGTTCATAAATTTATTGATTAAATTTTATCCGATTTTTCGGCAAACAAAAAAACCCAAAGCGTCGCAAAAAATCAAACGATGCTTTGGATTCTCTTTTAGTTTATCAGATTACTGTTTCGGGCGCTGGTCGGGCGGAACGTTGGCGTAAACGTCCGCAAATGTGGCGTAGCCGTCCTTAATAACCGTCTGCGTCAAATTGTCTTTATCGACGGTTTGAACTTCGAGCAGAATCGCCGGAACTTCCTTTTTGATAGTGTCATTCATAAACATCGTCGTCTCCGAAAGCTGTTCATTTTTCGCCAGCTTTATTGCCGACTCCAAAGCGGTGTTGGCGAGCGGAATAATCGGTTTGTAAATCGTCATTGTCTGCTTGCCTTCGGCGATGCGCTGGAGCGCGTCTTTCTGCGCATCCTGTCCGGTTACGAGAACTTTTCCGGTCAAATTTCTTTTATCCAAAGCCGAGACGACGCCGCCCGCCATTCCGTCGTTCGAGACGACAACCGCTTGAATATTGTCGTTAAATTGCGTCAGAGTGTTTTCGACAAAATTCAACGCCAAATCCGGTTTCCAGTCGGTAATAAATTGATTGGCGACGATTTTAATGTCGCCGCGGTCAATCGCCGGCTGCAAAACGGCAAGCTGTTCCTTCTGCATAATCAGCGCGTTGTTGTCGGTTCCCGCGCCGTAAACCATTATATAATTGCCCTTCGGCGCTTTGGCAAGCGCGTATTCGGCGATTTTTCTGCCGATAACCGGAACTTGATGCGACACATACAAATCGATTTTGTCGGAATTTATCAAGCGGTCGTAAGAGATAACGGGAACGCCCTGCGCTTTGGCTTTGTCAACCATCGAAGCCGCCTGCGTCGCGTTGTTCGGCGCGATAACCAGCGCATCGACACCCTGCGTCAAAAGATTGTCAACGTCGTTCGACTGTTTTTCGGCGACGTTATTGGCAACCGTAACGACGCAATCGACGTTTAGCTGCTTGCAGTGCGCTTCAAACGCTTCCTTGTCGCGCACCCAGCGTTCTTCCTTTAAAGTGTCCATCGCAAAACCGATTTTCAACCGGCGGTTCGGGTCTTTTGCCGCCGATTGTCCCGTATTCGCAGTCGAAGAGTTACCCTGTGGCGCGTCAACGCACGCCCCGCTTATAAATGCCGATAAAATCAGCAATCCGAATAATAAAAACTTTTGTTTCATCAAATTCCGCTCCTCAAAAAAAAAATTCTTAAACTTAGCGGTTATTTTTCAATGAATCGCGTTTTTTTGCAAGGCATCCGTTTAGAATCGGAAACTTTGCGCGAATAAATTTTGTCTTCAACCGGAGCGCGAACAGGATGTCCGGACTCCGGTTGAGAAAGTCTTATCCTTAATTTTTTCCCGTTAATTGTTTATCCGCCGTAACCTTTTCGTAAAATCACCGCATCTAAATATCCAATTCGCGTCTCGCGTCAAATTTGTTTTTTGAATTTGAATGTTTTGCGTTACAATTCGTAAGCCGTCAAAAAAACATCAGGAAAAAGATTCAAAATAAACTTTTTGAATTATTGAAATACGCGCGATTAAACCTATTTAGCTGATAAGCAAACTCCGCCACATTGAAGGTTATCGAAACGCGGAACGTATTTCGGCTCTCCGGGACATTGGGATTTTTGTTACTCAAAGTGAATAAAAACAATCAGTTAAAAGATAGTTCACGGACAGCGGCGCAGTCATTTCTTGCCGAAAAAAACGGCTTGGCGATTGTCGTCGTCAACGAAAAAGCGTCCGTTTTAACTGAAACGAACAATAATTCAATCTGCCGCGTTTTATATTCGTCCGAAGAATTTGCGCCCGAAGCGATAAATACTGCGGCAGAGCTTTTC
>JALZOE010000076.1:4175-8780 GCA_030857325.1 Acidobacteriota bacterium | reverse complement strand
CGACTGCGAATCATACTGCGCCAGCAATTGACGAAAATCGTTGAAGACCGTTTGATACATCGCCCGCGCTTCGCGCTCGTCGGCGAACCACATCAGACTCGCCATTTCCGACGAAAAACTGATGCGGCTTTCGAGCAAGCGCAAACTGCCGACTTCGGCGGCGGTTTCGCGCAGAAACGCAAGGGCTTCTTTGCGAAGCTCCGGCGATATTTCATCTTTTTTCTCGATTTTAACCGTTTGCGAAAAAACGATTTGGGCGGACAGCAGAAACAAAATAAATAAACTCGGTAATTTTCGGCGCATCGATTCTCCTAGATAAATTTGAAAAGAATTAAATTTTTACATGACTTCAATTTCGCTAAATTGCGTCTATATTATGTCTTCGGCGGAAAATAGTAAATGAAAATTTTCGGGGTCGGGCAATCGTTTTGAAAGCAGGCGATTGGGAAAACTTTCAATTTTCATTTACCATTTATTTTCCGGTTCTCGTAGAATTACTTTTTTCGGCAATTTTCAATTTGCCGTTTTCCGTTTTACATTGATTTAATGCTTTTAGTTATCGACAATTACGATTCTTTTACCTACAACCTCGTGCAGTATCTCGGCGAACTCGGCGCGGATGTCGAGGTGCGGCGCAACGACGCGGTTACAATCGAAGAAATAGAAACAAACCTCAAACCGGAAAAAATTTTAATCTCGCCCGGACCGGGAACGCCGTCGGACGCCGGAATCAGCTTGCGGGTTTTGGAAAAGTTCGGCGCGCAATTGCCGATTCTCGGCGTCTGTCTCGGACACCAGGCAATCGGACAATTTTTCGGCGGTCGCGTCGTTCGCGCGCCCGCGCCGGTTCACGGCAAGCCGGTCGAAATCAGCCACGACGGGAAAACCGTTTTTGCCGGTTTGGAAAACGATTTTCAAGCAGCGCGTTATCATTCGCTAATCGTCGAGCGCGAATCTCTGCCCGATTGTCTGGAAATTTCCGCCGCCTCGCCCGACAATCTGATTATGGGTCTGCGTCATAAAACACTAAAAATCGAAGGCGTCCAGTTTCATCCCGAATCGATTTTGACCGGCGAAGGCAAAAAACTGCTGCAAAATTTTCTTAATCTTTGAAGTTTTTATAAAAATTTAGGATTTTCTCAACCGGAGCGCGGACATCCTGTCCGCATCGAACGCCAAAGCGTTCGCAAACCGTCGAATAAACTCCGCGTCAAATTTTGAATTGACGTTTTAGATTGCTCACGCAATCTTTGCGGACAGGATGTCCGCGCTCCGACAAAGACGCTTCTGATTCAAATTCGATACCGGCAGTCCGAGCTAACTATAATCTCGACTTTCTCAAAAATCTTCACTTTTCACTTTTCACTTTTCACTTATAATACGTTTATGCCGAAAACAGAATGGCTGCTCGCCGCGCCGGTTTCTGCCACCAACAGCAAAGCCGAAACGCCGCTTTTTCAACCGCTCGCCCGCTTGATTCGCGGCGAGGATTTGTCGTTAAACGAATCCGCCGATTTTTTTCGCGCTTTAACGGATTTAAATGCAAATCCCGCGCAGATTGCCGGAGCATTGGCGGCGCTGACGGCAAAGGGCGAAACCGCCGAAGAATTGGCAGGAATGGCGCAAGTTATGCGACAGCAAGCCGTTAAAATCACGACACGCCATAAAAATCTGATTGACACTTCCGGGACGGGTTCGAGCGCGGCGAAAACTTTTAACGTTTCGACGGCGACGGCGTTTGTCGTCGCGGGCGCGGGTTTGCCGGTCGCTAAGCAAATAAATCGCGCCGTAACGAGCCAAACGGGAAGCGCGGACGTTTTGAGCAAATTGGGCGTAAAAATATCGAGCGAGCCGGAGATCGTTCAGGCGTGTTTGAACGGCGCGGGAATTTGTTTTATGTTCGCGCCGAAATTTCATCCGAATCTGCGGCGCGTGGCGACGTGCGCCGCAGTCTCGGCATCAGAAGCTGTCTGAATCTGCTCGGCGTGCTGGCAAATCCGGCAAAGCCTTCGAGACAAATAATCGGCGTCTGGCATCCTTCTCTGCTCGAACCGCTAGCGCGGGCGCTCGCTCTTTTAGGAACTCAGGAAGCGTGGATTGTTTACGGTTCGGACGGGTTAGACGAAATAACTTTAACGGGCGAAACACAGGTGGCGGAAGTTTCCGGCAATAAACTCAGAACGTTTAAATTGACGCCTGAAGATTTCGGTCTGCATCGCGGCGCGATTGAACATTTAAGGGCGAATACGCCCGAACAAAGCGCGAAAATCATCCGCGAAGTTTTAAGCGGCAAACGCCGCGACGAAGCGCGCTCGCTGGTTGTTTTGAATGCCGCCGCCGCGCTTCTAATCGGCGGAATCTCCAAAGAGCCGATTCACGCCGCCCGTCTCGCCGAACAAAGCATCGACAGCGCGTCGGCGCAGGTCAAGCTCGAAAGATTGATTCAAACAACCAATAAACGGTAATGGAAAACGGATAACGGATAATGGATAATGTCTTTGCTTTTAATTATCCATTGTCCATTATCATTATGTTTTTCCGCCTTTACGAAACGATTTTGAAGAAGCGAATCGCGCTTTACGAAAACGGATTCTTTAAATCGTTTTCGCTCGGCGCTTTTACCGTCGGCGTCGGAAATCTGACCGTCGGCGGGACGGGCAAAACTCCGATCGTCGCGCTTGCGGCGGAAATTTTAGCCGGGCGAGGCGAAAAAGTCTGCATCATTTCACGCGGCTATAAGCGCGAGAATCCGAAAAAAAGAGTTCTCGTTTCCGACGGCGAAAAGATTTTGGCAGCAGTAAAACAAGCGGGCGACGAGCCGTTCGAGCTTGCCGGGAAACTGCTCGGAAAAGCAATCGTCATCGCGGACGCCGACCGAATTTCCGCCGCGCATTGGGCGCGCCCGAAATTCGGAATTACGGCTTTTGTTCTTGACGACGCTTTTCAGCATTTGCGCGCCCGGCGCGATTCGGACATCGTAACCGTTGACGCGACCGATGCTTTCGGCAACCGCAAACTTTTGCCTTTCGGCATTCTCCGCGAACCTCCGCAAAACTTAAAACGCGCCGACGCGATTGTCATCACGCGCGCAAATTTAGTTGAAAATATCAAGGATTTAAAAACTGAATTAAGAAAATTTAATTCCGATTGTCCGATTTTCGTTTCGGGAAATAAGATTTCAAAATTATCGGAACTAAAAGAATTTCCCGCAAAGGCGCAAAAAGAAACGAATTACGAATTACCAATTACGAATTACGAAATGGGGCAAATTCAGGATTCAAAAGTCGAAAGCGTAAAACCCAAATATTCAGCTTTTTGCGGCTTGGGCAATCCGCAGAATTTTTTTCGGCAGCTCAGGAACGAAACCTTCGATTTGACCGCGACCGAAACTTTTCCCGACCATTATTTTTATAAACAGAGCGACATAGCGAGAATCGAACAAAAAGCCCGACGGACGGGCGCGGAAATTTTGCTGACGACGGCGAAGGACGCGGTTAAATTGAAGCATTTGAAATTTAATCTGCCGTGTCTGGTTGTCGAAAGCGAGATGATTTTTGACGACGGAAACGATTTTCGCGGCTGGCTGATTGAAAAACTCGAAAATTCTAAAGCTAGAAAAGGCTGATACAAATTTCTTCACTTTTCACTTATTCGGTGCAGTCGGCGTATTCGACCCAATCGCAGACGAATAAATCAGGCGCGTATTCTTTGGTTTGTTTTCTGATGTTTCGCCAAATGACCGAGTGCGAATATGCGTCTTTCGTCCAGCCGAGCCGTTTGCGGTTGCGCCAGACGAATTCATACGCTTCGCGCTCGTCGCCGCCTTTTAAGTGCTGCGCTTCGTGCAGGAGAATGGCGGCGCGCTCGGTGTCGTCAACGGTTACGGTAAAAAATTCCGGGTAAACGGTCATAATCTCGAACGGAAAATTCGTCGCCGCGTAAGCGTTTTCAAGGCGCGTCGAAGCGTTGAGCCAGTTGTCGCCGCCGCGAAATGCGGTCAAATGCTTCAACAGAAAAACTTCGCCGGAAAAGCCTTTTTCCTCAAGTATGCCGACGCTCTTTGCGATGCTCGCTTTTTCTTCGTATCGCAGGGGCGAGGAAGTAAAAATCATCGAAAGGTAAAACCCGAAAATAGAGAGCGCGCAGACGCCGCCGCAGATTAAAGCGCGCTTGAAGATTTTGGATTTCAGCGACGGCGCGCCTGTATTATTCGTCGAAACCTCGATTAGGTCACATCGGCAGCGGACGCATTCCGGGACGTGCGGGAAATTTACCAGCCGACAGTTAGGACATCTTTTTTTCATTGGTAATTTAACGGATGATTCGGGACAGGAAGCACCGAACTAATTATAAAAAAGTGCGAATCAATTTTCTTTCCAATAATATTGAAACTTTAAATCGACAAGAAACGCAAGTGCCGGATTCGGCATCAAACTTCCGAAGTTGCATAAAATTACCATTAAATATATAAGTTTTCTAAAACTCGAAGTTTTTATTTTTTAAGGAATAAACAAATGAAACGTATCAATTCCGCAATTTTTTTGATTGCAATTTTAGTGTTTTCCGGTTTTACCGCTGCGGCGCAGGAAACCGAGATGAAAGTTG
>JALZOE010000076.1:0-4165 GCA_030857325.1 Acidobacteriota bacterium | reverse complement strand
CGCGGCGAGCTTATCGCCGGTATTATTAACGAAGAAATGCTCTTGCAGAGAGGCAAGGACATCGGTGTCGAATCGGACGTTGACGCGCAGATTAACCAGCGATTTCTTCAGATAATGAAAGAGCAGAACATCAAATCGCTCGACGTGCTGTATCAGGAAATGACCAATTCCGGCGTCAACCCGGCAGAAATCCGCGAACTCTGGCGCAAGCAGTTTACGCGCGAAGCGGTTTTCCAGCGTCAGGTCGATTCAAAAGTTTACACCGGTCTGAAGCCGCAGGAAATAAAAGCGTATTTTGAAGCCAACAAAACGAAGTTTACCAGACCGGAAACCATCAGCATCAGCGAAATTTTCCTGAGCTTTGCCGGACGCGACGAAGCGGCGGTGCGCGAAAAAGCCAAACAGATTGTCGCAAAAGCGCGCGGCGGCGCGGATTTCGCAGCACTCGCGGTTGAAAATTCCGACCGTTCGGACGTGAAAACAACCAAAGGAAAAAACGAAAATCTAAACGTCAAGGATATGGACGAAAGATTTGCCAAACCGCTGGCAATTCTTCAAGTCGGCGGCGTTACCGACCCGATTGAACTGACCGAAGGCATCGAAATTCTGCGCGTTGACGCCCGAACAAAAGCGAGCGGCGAGACATTTTACGACGAAGCGGAAGTCCGCAAAACTCTCACTTACGAAAGACTGCCCGCCGAGCGCAAAAAATATATGGCGGAGTTGCGAGCCGAATCATACATAAAAATCAACGAGAATTATCGCCCGCTGGTTGCGCCGATTTTGTTCGGCGAAGAGAGAAAAGCGGAAGCCAAGAAATAATGGGAAATGGAAAACGGATAATGAAGAAATTGTTTTCACATTATCCATTATCCGTTTTCCATTTCCCATTGAATTTATGCGTCTTGATTTATTTTTAAAAGCCAGCCGTTTAATCGTGCGCCGCAGCTTGGCGCAGGAGTTTTGCGACGCGGGCTTGATAAAGATAAACGATTTACCGGCAAAGTCTTCGCGCGAAGTCAAACGAGACGACAAAATAGAAATCAAGCGACACAATCGTTTGACGCGCGTTAAAGTCCTCGAAGTTCCCGACAAAAAACAGGTTTCCAAACAAGACGCGGCAAATCTTTACGAAATTGTGTCGGAAGAACAGGTTGCCGAAGAAATACTGGATTAGAAAAAAGAGACGATTTGGAACATCGCGGTATAAACATAATAAAAATAAAAGGCGGGCATTTCGCACCGCCTTTTTACATTTTCATAATTGTAAACATCGCCGGTTTTTAAATTTAGAGACGTTTGTCTTTTACGCCGCCGACTCTCTACATAATAATGCGGCGGTAACGCGCCTGCACAAACATATAAAGTCCGTAGGCGACCAGCCCGAGAGCCACGACGCCTAACAGCAACTGCCCGTAAGACTGTCCTTGCAGCGCCCGAAGCGCGCCGCCCAATCCGCGCGCTTCGCCGGCGTTTGAATGCAAAGCCGCCAGACCCAAAAAAGCGCCGATAATTCCAAACACTATTCCGCGGGCGACGAGTCCGATTTGACCTGAACGAACGGCGAAATTTTCCGTTCCTTCATCCATCTCGCCGGTTTTCAGTTTCTCGCGAAATTTAGTCGAATAAGCCTTGTAGATTTGAGACAGGGCGAAAATGACAAAGCCCAAACCGACTGCGGCGACCAGCCATTGACCGAACGGCTGTTCGAGCAATGTCGCCGTCCACTCTTTAGAAGAAGCATCGCCGCTGCCGCTTTCGCCGGAACCGAAAACCATACGCGCTGCGGTAAAAGCCAGGCTCGCGTGAATCACGCCGCTGACCGCGTAACCGATGCGAACAGCCGTTCCTTTAGCGCCCGAACCTTTATTTTCGGTGTCTTTGACAGCCTGCACAATTCGCCAGACCGCGTAGCCAGCCAGCCCGACGGCAACCGCGCCGAGCAGCAGTTTTCCGTATGACTTGGAAAGAATTTCTTCCAGCGCGCCGCGCGAATCGGTCGTTCTACCGCCGCTCGTAAACGCGGCGAGAGCGGCGAGAATGCCGATAATAACGTAAACAATTCCTTTGGCGGCATATCCGAATCTGGCAAGGGGAACAATCCAGCTCCGAGCCGACTGCGATATTCGTTCAGCTTCTTCTTTGACCAGCCCGATAGGTGAATCCGAATTATACATAAATTACTTTCCTCGTAAAAAACAGCGTTATCGATAAATTTCAGTATAAAACATTTTTACGCTATTTATTAAAAAAAACCAGGGCAATTACAAATCATCTCAAAAATAGTGGGACGGCAAAAATGTTTTCGTTTTTTTTTGCTGCTTTGCGACTTTGCGGGATATTTGCTTGTTTTCCGCAAAGTATTTTTGAGACAGTTTCTATTTCTCATTTTCCGCCGAAACCGGCGAGAGCAGAAACAGTCCGATTAGATAAAAAATTACGGCGAAAAACTGGATATAGCCGGTTGCGGGCGAAAATCGCGGCAAATCGAAGAGCAGCGTGAAAAATTCCTGAGTCGGGTTTTCCAGCAAACCGCGCCACCAGCTTTCGCTCGCCGGCGCGGTTATATACGCCAGCACCAGATATTTGATTAGAAAAGCGAAACCGAACAGGCTGCCGAGGCTTTGCAGCAGTCTTTTCGTATCGAAAACGGAAAAAAGATTGTTTAGGAGCGTCCAGAAAAAACAAAAGGCGAAAATCCAGAACGGCAAGCCCTGTTCGGGCAAAAGCGAATTGAAAATCTGCGTCGAGGCGGCAAAAAGCGTTGTCAAAACGGCGGCGTTGGCGATATTTTTAAGGGTTGAAAAACTTTCCGAAAACCAGCCGTCGAGTTGGATTAAACCGGCGCGCAGAAAAATAACGATTAGAATCGTCGCGAAAATCAGACAGACGAGCGGCGGCTTGAGAAAAATAAACGCGCCGTCGTCGTCGGCGATTCGCAAGCCGCCGAAAAGCGCGACGGTCAGAAAAATCAAAGGTAAAAGAATGTAATCGCGAACGGCGGATTGGCGAATCGGTTCTCTGTCGTTCGCCGTCTGTCTCCGGTTGATTATCTCAATATTCGGTTTTCGGCTGTCGATTTTTGAAACGGATTTTTCGCCGCTCGAATCTTCAATCAATTCGCCGTCGATGACCGGCAAATCTTTGCCTTCCAAATCATTGCGTTCAAACGAAGACGTTTCTCTTTTTTGCTCTTTGCTTATTTCCACTTACTTTTCACTTTACCGCTTTCCTATTTCCTCTGACGCAAAATCTTAAACGGATTGAAATCGCCCGCCGTTATTTTCAAGCCTTCTTCAAATTCGTTTTTCAGCTCGGCAGGCGTTTTCATCTGCAAATCGGCGTCGTCGGATTTAAAGTTTTTATCGAGCGCGACGACACGGTTCGTCTGCTCCAAACCTCGCCGGAAAAGCGCGTCGTCGTTTGAAATTTTGCCGAAACCCTGCCGGTAAAAGCTGTAGGCGATATAAAACTGCGTTTTCGCGTCGCGCCGTTCCGGGTCGGCGCGTTCAAAAGCGTCGCGCGCAACAACAAAATTACCTTGACGAAACGCCCGCAAACCATCGTCGAATTTAGCTTTATCAACCTCGTAAGCGCCGACGATAACCTGCGTTTTCGTCGCTACGTTTTCAATCGTCGCCTGCGCTTTGGTCGGCAGCTCTTCAAATGATTTCGGCTCGACCAGATAAAGCCACGCGATGAAAACGCCGTAAACCGCCGTCATAACAACGCCTAAAATCTGGATATGCTTTTCTTTCATTGCTATAATAATCTGCCTTTTAAGAATAACCGATTCGGCGAGGATCTCACTATCAAAAAAGCGGAATTGTATAAACGGGAGACTAAATTTTCAGCAACTTTTATTCGTGGAGAAGTCATCTACAAAAACGGCAAATAATATTATACTTTCTGTTTTATCCGCACCGCCCGCGTCGAGTTATTGGTATAATCGTCAGAATAAACCGGAGACAATATATTATGAAAAAGATTTTAAGTTTGATGACTTTAACTTTAGCTCTGGGCGGCGCGGTCGTCGCGCAGAAAACCGCGCCCGACAAAAAGCCGCTGACAGGTGCGATTAAAAATACGGGAAAAGTGAGCGAGAAAAGACTGTTTGAACGCGAGAACGAATCGGTCGCCCTAGCGGACGGCGTTTTAAGGCGAG
>JALZOE010000459.1 GCA_030857325.1 Acidobacteriota bacterium | reverse complement strand
TTGGAAACTCATAAAATCAGCTGATTTTACGACATAATTGTCGTTTTCTGAAATTGGCTTGATAGCATAAGTCCTTTGAAACCAACAATGCTTAATTTTTAGAAATAGTTTCCAAACAGCTTCTTAGTGAAAAGCGTATACGGTCTTTAGCTTTGCAAAATAGGTTACGTATTCGCACATTTGAAGATTTAATAACTCACCTTACGCGAATTTCTTTGAAAATCTGTTTTCAGATTTCAAAAACCACAAGATAATGTGGTTTGACAGAAAAACAAAGTTCCGTAAAGGCTTGATACTAAAAGAAGTTAAATTTTAACCGTTCTTAGAAGCCTTTTAATATCAACAATTATCAAGATTTTGGGAATTCCTAAAATTGACCGCGTAAGGTGAGAATTTAAATGAAAAGCTATTGTCGGAGCGCGGGCATCTTGCCCGCAATGAGCGCCTAAGCGCGAAAATTCTACAATGAAACGTCGCGTGTAATAAAACTTTTCTACGTCGCTTGCGCGCCGTTTGCGGGCAGGATGCCCGCGCTCCCGGCGAGAAAGTCCTGATTAAATACGGAGCATAATTTGTCGGAAAAAATCTACCGCGATTCGGTTCATAATATTATTCGGCTCGAAACCGATACGGACGCGGGCAAACTGCTCGTTCGCCTTATCGACACGGCGGAATTTCAGCGTCTGCGGCGCATCAAACAGCTCGGACTGGCGCTTTTCGCGTATCAGGCGGCGGAGCATTCGCGCTTTACGCACAGTTTGGGCGCGCTTCATCTGGCGACGCGCATTTTAGAAAAACTCAATAAAAACTACGAAATTTCCGACGAAGAACAAATCGCCGTTCGTTGTGCCGCGCTGCTGCACGACATCGGACACGGCGCGTTTTCGCACGTTATCGAAACGATTCTCCATTTTCATCACGAACAGTTTTCAATCGAAGCGATTTTAAGTGCAGATACGGAAGTCGGTCGGATTTTGCGGGAATTTTCCGCCGATTTGCCCGAAAACGTCGCTTCGATTATTCGCGGCGATTTCCGGCGCGTCGCGCTCTCGCAGATTGTCTCGTCGCAGCTCGACGCCGACCGGATGGATTATCTTTTGCGCGACAGCCTGATGACCGGCGCGAAATACGGCGTTTACGACCTCGAATGGATTATCAAATCGCTGGAAATCGACGAGGAACACGACCGGCTTTACGTTTCGGCACGCGGAATTTATGCCGTCGAGGATTATCTGCAAGCCCGCTATTATATGTTCCGGCAGGTTTATTTTCACCGCACTCTGCGCGCCGCCGAATCGGTTTTACGCTCGCTTTTGCGCCGCGCTCTGCATCTTTTTCAAACCCAAAAAAACGTCTGGTTCGCGCGTGGAACGCCGTTTGAAAAAATTCTCGGCGGCGAAAAATTAAATCTCAAAGAACATCTCGAACTCGACGACGCCGACGTGATGTTTCACATCAAACAATGGCGATTTTCAGACGATAAAATTCTGGCGGATTTGTCAAATCGTTTCTTAAACCGCAAACTATTCAAGGTTTTCGACCTCGATATGCCGGAAACCGAGCGCGAAGATTTTTTGGAAAAAGCGAAGAAAACGGTCGAGCGCGCCGGATTCGACGCCGATTATTATTTTATCGAAGACCGCGCCGGCGACGTTCCGTATTATTTTTACACCAAACAGGCGACCGAGCCGAAAAATCTGATTTACGTCGAAGAAGGTTTTTCGCGCCCGCAGATTCGCGAAATTTCTGAAGTCAGCGCGGCGGTGCGCGGCTTGCAGAAAGGTTATCAAATTCACCGCGTCTGTTTTCCGCCAGAGGTGAAACGGGAAATCGCGCGGCTTTATCATTCCAAAGCTGCGGAAACACGCACGAAGTAAGTGTGTATTGGTTTGCCGTTTGCGCCCTTACTTCGTGCGGGCTTCCGTATTTAACTAAACGTCGATGAAAACCGATTGAAAAAGATGATGAAAGACAAAAGCAGATTTATAATTTATCTTCATTCATCGGCGTTTATCCGCGTTCATCTGCGGCTAATTTTTCCTTTGTTTTTTTTATGCGCGACAGTTTCCGCACAGCCGAAAATCGCCGTTCTCGTTCCCGAAAAAAACGCGCAAAGCCGAATTTTCGCCGAAAAACTTGAAAACTCGCTCGCATCAACCGCAAAAATTCTGGACGCTTCTTTGAGCGAGACGGCTTTTCGCGCCCAGACTTTTGAAAATCCGTTTAATTTAACCGTCGGCGCGGCGAAAAACATCGGCGCGGCAATCGGCTGCGATTATTTTCTGCTGATTAAAGCCGAAAATCTGCGGCGCATTTCCCTGGCGAAAGGCGAGTTTTACGAATCATACGCGGCGATTTTCACGGTCAACTCGCGCACCGGACGACTCATTTTCTGGAAATTAAACAGTTTTGAAGCGGCAAAAGCCGAAGACGCGGACAAAAAACTTTTCGATTCGATTTACGTTTCCGCAACTGAAATATCGGACAAACTTAAAATCGCAAATCTTACCCAATCGAACGAAAAACCGTTGCCGAATTTCGAGAAACTGCCCGACGAAAACACGCCGGAAGCGAAAAACTTTCGCCCGCCGCTGCCGTATAAACGCCTCCGCCCGGAATATACGCCGGTTGCCGGTCTTTACGCGGTCGAAGCGACGGTTGACGCGGAAATCGACGTTGACGAAAGCGGCAAAATTTTGAAAATCGAAATCGTTCGCTGGGCTGGTTTCAAACTGGACGAAGCGGTTGCCGAAAACATCAGAAAAATGAATTGGCGACCGGCGGAACGCAACGGAAAAACAGTGCCGATTCGCGTTCTGGTGCGCTACAACTTCAAAAAGATTGAACCGGAATAATCTTTTTGACTGAAAAGCATATTTGTCGGAGCGCGGGCATTTTACCCGCGCTCCCGGTTAGAGCCTGTTATGAACTTTGATTTCAAGATATTGTGCTAACAAATGCTTTGACTACAATTTGTTGATATGTCGCAGTAATTTTCCAGAAGCCGTGT
>JALZOE010000458.1 GCA_030857325.1 Acidobacteriota bacterium | reverse complement strand
TCGGGACGGTAACTTCGATTTTTTCGCCCTTTGAAAATCTGCGTAAATCGGCGTGCGTCAAACGACCTCGAAGCGGGTCAATCTGTCTGGCTTGAAAAATAACATCGCTCGCTCCGACGCCCGCAACGTCTAAAGAAAACAGCGTGTTGCTGCCCGTGTCGGTTCGCAGAATCGCTGCCAAATCGCTCAAATCGGCGACCGCCGCGACGCTTTCCTCGCCGCCGCCGTAAATGACGAGCGGAACTTTTCCCGCCGCCCGCAAACGGCGCGAATCATTTTTACCGCGTCCTTCTCTTTGTTCTGCTTTTACAATAATTTTATCTGCCATAGTTTTATATTGGGTTTCCGGTTTCTTGTTTGTGGTTTCTGGTTTGAGAAACATAATTTACAACCAGAAACGTGAAACTAGAAACCAGAAACCAATTTTCAAATAAACAATGACGAAACGCTTGTTTCGTCGTGAATCGATTTAATTGCCGAGGCAAGGAGTTTCCCCACGCTCAAAACTTCGATTCTGCCTTCGGCTTGCATTCCTCTGCCTTTTTCGCACAGCGGAATGGTGTTGGTTACAATAATTTTTTTAAGATGCGAACCGCTTAAATTTTCAATCGCCCTGCCTGAAAGGACGCCGTGCGTAAAACAGGCGTAAATATTTTCCGCGCCGCTTCTGTAAAGGGCTTCGGCGACTTTGCAAATCGTTCCGCCCGTGTCGCACATATCGTCGATTATCAGACAATTTTTGCCTTCGACATCGCCGACCACGTTCATAACTTCGGCGACATTCGCCTTTTCGCGCCGCTTATCGCACAGAGCCAATCCCGTATCCAATCGTTTGGCGTAAGCTCTGGCGCGTTCCGCACCGCCCGTGTCCGGCGCGACGACTATCAAATTTTCAACCGGATTATTTTGAAAATAATCGACGATAATCGGCGCGGCAAACAAATGGTCAACCGGAATATCAAAAAATCCCTGAATCTGCGAAGCGTGCAAATCGACCGTCAAAACTCGCTCCGCGCCCGCCGTCGCAATCAGATTTGCAATAAGTTTCGCCGTAATCGGAACTCGCGGGCGGTCTTTTTTGTCCGAGCGCGCGTAGCCGAAATACGGAATGACCGCCGTTACTCTCTGTGCCGACGAACGCCGGAACGCGTCGAGCATAACGAGCAGTTCCATTAAATTCTGGTCGGTCGGCGGACACGTCGGCTGAATTATAAAAACGTCGGCACCGCGTGAATTTTCCTCGATTTGAAAATTAAATTCACCGTCGGAGAAACGATTCGTGCTGGCTAAACCTAAATCGCAGCTTAAATGTCGGCAGATTTCTTCGGCTAATTGACGGTGCGCGTTGCCCGAAAACACTTTGATATTGCCTGTTACACTCATTTTTGCCGCGGATATAAATAAATAACGAGCAACTTTTAAGAATATAAGCTGCCCGTTTTTTTAATAATTGGCTGGGGCGGAAGGATTCGAACCTGCGAATGCCGGATCCAAAACCCGGTGCCTTACCACTTGGCGACGCCCCAATATATTTAAAATCTTTTCAAATGCCCGTCGGCTTCGAGATTTAACGAATCCCGATATTCCCGACGCGAAACTGTCTTTGCGGAAAAAACACGCCAATTCGATTTTTTTTTCAATTTGTCAAAAGCGGCTTGCAATTCTTCCGGTTCACTAAAAACTCCAAAAACGCTCGCTCCGCTTCCCGATAACAAAGCCGTTTGCGCGCCCGAATTCAAAAGTTTGTCTCTGACGATTTTGATTTCCGGCTCTGATTTAAATACCGTATTTTCAAAGTCGTTTACCGGATTTGAGTGATGAAAATCAAACGAATCGGCTTCATCGCAGCAAATTTGAAGAATACTTTTTGAAGAAATATTTGTCAAGTGCGGCGCATTTAACCCGTCGAATGCTTTTGCCGTCGAAACGGCGACATCAGGCGTTACGATTAACAGTCGCGCTTCCGGCAAATCATTCATTTCAGTAATTTTATTTCCACGCTCCGTGCCGAGAGCCGTGCCGCCGCAAAAGAAAAAAGGAACGTCCGAGCCTAAAGTTTCTCCGATTTCTAAAAGCTCTGAAAAATCGAATTTAATTTGCCAGAGTTTTACCAAACCCAAAAGAGCGACCGCCGCGTTTGACGAACCGCCGCCGAGTCCGCCGGGCGACGGAATATTTTTTTCGAGACGAATCGACGCGCCTTTTTCGATTTTGTATTTTTCTCGTAATTTTCGCGCGGCTTTTACGATTAAATTTCTCTCGTCCGTCGGTATTTCCTTTTTATCGCAGGTTAAAATTATTTTTTCGTGTTCGCCGAAAGTTAGATAATCCTTTAAAGAAACGGTTTGAAAAATCGTGCGGAGTTCGTGAAAACCGTCGGCGCGTTTTCCCAGAACGCGCAAAGACAAATTGATTTTGGCGTAAGACGGCAGCTTAAATAAATCGACTGACATCTTCCTAGATTAGAAAATGAAAAAGGATGAAGCAAATTTGCATTTGCTTCATCCTTTTTGAAAACCGGGCGGTTATTTACTTTTTCAGGAAAACCTGCGTGAAATAATAAGTGCCGTCCGCTTTGACCGCGACGCCGATGCCCGATTCCTGCCAGTCATTTTTCAACAGGTTGTTTCGGTGTCCGGGCGAATTCATCCAGCTTTGAACCGCGCTCTCCAGCGGACTTTTGAAACCGCGATTATAAGCGATATTTTCTCCGATGGCGTGCCATTTCTTGACGCCGAGCGAATCGGCGCGATTATTGACTTTTTTTCCGTCGATTCCCGTGTGGCTGAAAAAATCGAAGTTTGCCATATTTTCCAAATGAAGCCGCGCGATGCGAGCTACATTATCGTTCCACATCAATAAATGTAAACCGGCTTCGGCTCTCCGGCGGTTGATTAAATCAAAAACACGGCATTCAAGCTCCAAGCCGCCGACGGATGTTTTTCTTAAAGTTTCCGGTTTGGAATCGGCTTCGTATTTCTTATAGTCTTTTTCGTTTTTGAAAATACGCGGG
>JALZOE010000457.1 GCA_030857325.1 Acidobacteriota bacterium | reverse complement strand
TCGAGAATGACTTCGACATCGAAAACTTCGCGCAGATTTTCCGCGCTTAAAACTTTTTCGGGCGTGCCGCTTGCAATCGTTTCGCCTTTTTTAAGAAGCAGAATCTCGTCGGCAAACGCCGAAGCCAGATTCAAATCGTGCGTGATAATAACCGCCGCCGATTCGCCTTTTCCGCATCTTTCGCGCACCAGCTGAAACATCAACGCCTGATGCGCGAAATCCAAATTTGCCGTCGGCTCGTCCAACAACAAAATACTCGCTCCCGTTCCGAGCGCGCGCGCAAACAAAACTCTCTGACGTTCGCCGCCCGAAAGTCGGTTCATCAAACGATTTTCAAAACTTTTCAAATCGCAGATTTCCAAAACGCTTTCGGCAATGCGTAAATCATCCGTCGTTTCCCAACCGAAAGAACTTCCGTGCGCGAAGCGTCCCGACAAAACAAATTCCAAAACCGACACCGGAAATTTCGTTTCATTTTCCTGCGCGACGACGGCGATTTTTCGAGCGATTTCGCCACGCGAAAAATCTTTTATATTTTTGCCGCCGAGCAAAATTTCACCGTTCGTTAAAGGCAAAGTGCCGTTTAAGGTTTTAAGCAAAGTCGTTTTACCCGCGCCGTTTGCACCGACGACAGCAAGTATTTTTCCCATTGTCAAAACAAAAGAAACGCCTTTGACAACTTCGCCCGCGCCGTAACCGATTGTAATGTTTCGAGCTTCGAGCATTTTTTTGAGCCACGAACAAACACGAAGGAACACGAAAAAAGAAAGGGCAAAAAGAAAGATTAGATTACGAAATAAAATTAAAAGAAATATTTGATTCTCTTGTTCGTGTCTTTTCGTGTTTGTTCGCGGCTAATTCCTTCTTAGTAAATAAATAAACAAAGGCGCGCCGATTAAAGCCGTAATCGCGCCGACGGGCAATTCGCGCGGCGCGATGGCGACACGCGCAATCGTGTCGGCGAGAACGACGAAAATCGCGCCGGAGAGCGCCGAATACGGAATGACGAGCCGGTTGTCGCTGCCGATTGCCAGCCGCACCAGATGCGGCACGATTAAACCGACGTAGCCGACCGAACCGCTCGCCGCGACCGCCGTTCCGACTAATAAACTCGACGTTGCGAAAACCGCGACGCGCGTTTTATCGACTTCGACGCCGAAATCGAAAGCGTCTCTCTCGCCAATCATCATCAAATTTAACGCCCGCGCCGTTTTCATTAAAACGAAAAGCCCGACGACGACCGCCGAAAAACTCAGATAAAAACCGTTTTTCGTCGCCTGCGACAAATCTCCCAAAAGCCAGAACGTAAAACTCCGCAGTTTTGTCGCGTCTAAAAGACTCGTCAGCAGAATGATAATCGACGACAGAAAAGTCGTTACGATGACGCCCGACAAAATCAGCCGTTCGACGCTCATTCCGGCGCGGCTTTTCGCCATTTGATAGACGACGAACGTCGCCAGGCTCGCGCCCGCAAACGCCATTACGGGACGCGCAAACTCGAACTGCGAAAAGAACACGAAAGCCAGCATCGTCCCGACCGCCGCGCCGTTTGAAACGCCGAGCAGATATGGTTCGGCAAGCGGATTTCTCAAAAGCGACTGCAAACCCGCGCCCGCCAGCGCGAGACTTGCGCCGACCGACGCGCCGAGCAGAATGCGCGGCAGGCGAATGTCGAAAAGAATCGTCCGCTGCTGTTCGTTTAGTTCAAAGAACGCTAATTTTTCGCTTCCCAAAAGCATCGCAATCGAAAGCGTCAAAATTAGTAAAATAAAAAGGGCGACGCCGAAACGCAGAGTTTGAACTTTAAACTTTGAACTTTGAACTTTCATTTAAAGTTCTCAGGATGCAAAGCCTTCGCCATTTGCTCCAAGCCGTCCACGACGCGCGGTCCGGGACGTGAAAGCAGTTCGGCGTTTATATGAAAAACTCTGCCGTTTTCGACCGCCGGGGAATTTTTAAAAACGTCGTTCGGCTCTAGGTTGTCGTCGCTTTCGGACAAAATAATCGCTTCCGGCTGTGCAAGAAGCGCCGTTTCCTTGCTCAACACCGAATAAGCCGCCGCTAAATCCGCCGTCGCCGACGTGCCGCCCGCGCGCCGAATCAAATCGGTTAAAAACGAATCTTTCCCGATTGTGTAAAGCGGTTCTTTGGAAATTTGCAGAAAAACTTTTACGTCTCCGGCGGAGTTTGTTTTCGTTTCAATATCCGCAACACGCTTTTGCAGATTATCGACAATTTCACGCGCCCGTTCGGTTTTGCCGAAAATTTTGCCGACGCGCTCGATACTTTTATAAATATCGTCGAGGGTGTTCGGGTTGGTCACGAAAACGGCGATGTTCCGCGCTTCCAGTTGTTTTGTAAAAGATTCGATTTGCGAGGCGGTCGAAATTAGCACGATTTGCGGATTCAGGGCGATAACGCTTTCGATATTCGGGTTTATCGTGTCGCCGATTTTGCGAATTTCTCGCGCTTCGAGCGGATAATCGCAGTAAGTCGTTACGCCGACGAGCCGTTCGCCCGCGCCGACCGCAAAAACGATTTCCGTCAAATTCGGTGCTAAGGAGACGGCGCGCTCAATTTTTTCGGAAATTTTCACGCGCCGCCCTAAATCGTCGGTAATCTCGCGCGTCAGAATGTTCTGCGGCGACTCGATTGCTTTGCTTTTGCAGCCCGTAAAAAATAAAACAAGCGTCAGCAGCGTTCCTAAAGAAAAAACAAGCGACGGTTGAAACGTTCGCGTCCGAAATTTTCGGCGCGAACGCGAAGCCGCGTGATAAAGATTTTGTTTTCGTGTAAATTTTCCCAAAATAAAAAGTCCTGCCCGTTTCCGCTTCAAAACATCGGAAGCGGAAACGGGCAGGACTTTTTACACACAATAAGGAGAAAAAAACACCGAATCAGCCAGATGTCTTGACGCGAGACATTTTCGGCTAAAAAAACTTGCGGGCAGGTTTCCAGACTTTTGGAGAGTTTAAGGTTTAAGGTTCAAAGCTCAAAGTTAAAATCAATTATTG
>JALZOE010000075.1:5048-8868 GCA_030857325.1 Acidobacteriota bacterium | reverse complement strand
GGTAAAAACGGCGTCGAGCAGCGCGTCGAAAAAGCGTTCGTTAAGCGATACGGCGACTTCCGCCGACTGCGCCTGCGCCGTGGAAACAAACAACAGAGCGGAAAATACCAAAGCAAAAAGTTTTTTCATTTTAATTTTTCTTCCTTTTCGAGACACCGGTGCGCCGAAACAAAATTGTTTAAATTCATTCGACGGTTAATAGATAAAAACGGCAAACCGAAAGTTGCCCCGATGTTTTTCGCCTGTCTGCCGAACAAACAACTAATCGTTAATAAAATTCCGACGCGAAGAATTTGGAATGTAAATTAATTTTTGCCCGCCGCTTCCAGATTTTATAAAGAGTTTCGTGTTGTTGTAATCATAAACCGCTCCGCACGATGTCGTGCAGACGAAGCAAGCCGACGCACGAATTATTTTTATCGATGACGGGCAGAACATTGATTTGGCGCGGGCGTTCTTCCATCAGGCGGAGCGCGTCGAAGGCGAGCATATCGGGCGCGGCGACAACCGGATTTTTCGTCATCATTTGTTCGGCGTTTAACTTGTCCAGATTGATGCCTTCGGTTTTTTCAATCGTGCGGCGCAAATCGCCGTCCGTTACGATGCCGATTAAATTGTTTTCCGCATCGACGACGTTGACCGCGCCGAGCGCGTGTTTCGATATTTCCCTGACCACTTCGAGCCACGACGCTCCGGGCGCAATGTTCGGGCTTGACTGCATCAGATTTTCAACTTTTATCGTCAGCCGTTTGCCCAATCGCCCGGCAGGATGATTCGAGGCGAAATCTTCGGCGGTCAGATTTTTCGCTCCCATTAAAGTCATCGCCAGCGCGTCGCCGATTGCCAGCGCGACGGTCGTCGATGTCGTCGGCGCGAGATTGAGCGGGCAGGCTTCGTGGTCAACCGAAGCGTCGAGCGCCACGTCCGATTGCCGCGCCAGCGTCGATTCGAGATTGCCGACAATCGCAATCAGCAAAACTTTTCTCCTTTTTAAGGCGGGCAAAAGCATTAAAATCTCGTCGGTCTCACCGGAATTGGAAAGCGCGATAACAACGTCGCCCGCCGTAACGACGCCGAGACTGCCGTGCAGCGCGTCGGACGGATGAACGAAAACGGCAATCGTTCCGGTCGAAACAAGCGTCTGCGCGATTTTCTGCGCGATGACACCGGATTTGCCGACGCCCAAAACGATAACCTTGCTGTCGCAGCACGACAAAATATCGACGGCGCGCTCGACGCTTTCACGTTTAAGGCGCGTCGCCGTGCGCTCGATTGCCCGCGCTTCGATTTTTAGAAATTCGACGACTTTGCTGAATGAATCGCTCACTGTTGAAAAGTTTGCGTCAAAAGTTTGAAATTTGGCAAGTTAAAAAACAAAATTTACTTTTATTTCCGGCGGAAAATCAGCCGCCGCAACATTATTATTGTTATTTTTTATAGTTTGTGGCAATGTGAATTGACCGAATTTCTCAAAATAAAAAACAGGAAACTCAATGGAAAATATCGAATTTAAAAAGAGCGCGGTTGACGCGTCATATTGTATTAGCGAAGGCTGGAATCTGGTAAAACCCAATTTCGGTTTATTCGTCGCAATGGTTGTGGTTCAGATTGTTATTCTTATAGCTAGCGGTTTGATTCCGTACGCCGGCAGTATCATAAACGTAATCGTCAGCGGCGCGCTGGCGTGCGGCATCTATATCACTCTGCTGGCGCGGCGGCGCGGCGCGGACGTGCCTTTTTCGCTGATGTTTGAAGGCTTCAGCCGTCTTCTTCCGACGACGCTGGTAACGCTCATCGGCTCGATTCCGTGGCTTGTTCTCGGCATAGCGGCATATTTTTTTATTTCCCTGCCGAGTTTGATTCCCGGAGCCGACGGCACAATAGACGTATCGTCGGAAACTTTCAGCCGCGCCGCTCTCGTTCCGCTGGTTTTGGCTTATTTAGCGACGGCTTTAGTAAGTCTTGTTTTTCATCTACTGCTGTTTTTCGCATTACCGCTGATTGCCGACCGCAATCTCGGAATCGGCGACGCGCTCAAATTAAGCGTCAGTGCCGCCGCCGGGAACATCGGCGGTTTAACCGCGCTGCTCATTTTTGAAATACTGCTGTCGCTGGCGGGCGTGCTTTTATGCTGCGTCGGTTTTATTCTGGTTCTGCCCGTCATTTACGCCGCCAATATAATTGCTTACAAAAGCGTATTTCCCGACGACGAGCGGCAGTTTAACAACGAGCCGCCGCGCCCCGAAGATTACGGCGGAACTTACGGAACGGCGCAGTAAATTTCCTATTCTCAATCTTTCAAAGGGAAACGAAACATTTCGTTTCCCTTTTATAATTTCAGAAAAATTTTAGAAAACCGTTTTAATCGACTTTGACAAAATCCGTTGCGGTTCGTCCGAAGGTTTCGGGATGATACATTTCTTCGGCTTTGGCAGGCGGCACGACGAATTGTCCGGGCGTCGTGGCGCGGGCGACATACGAATAATTGTAAACGCCTTCCCGCAGCAGAGACGAAAACGCTTCGGCGCGCTCGTCGCGGAAGTTTTGATGTTCAAACCAACTGTATCGCCAATAATTTCCGTAAGCGATTTTCCCGCGCAGAGGAACAATCGGCTGATTTTGATTATTTAAATCCTGCGGAACGGCTTCGGTCGTCGCCAATTCGGGATTTAAGATTTCAAGTCCGGCGGGCAAAGGGTCAACAAGCGCGACGTGATAACGGCGAGCGGGCGCAACCATCGACAGGCGAACGCGAACGCGCGCCCCGGATTTGATTGTCCACGAATTAGCGGAATTTTGTTTCACGTCCTCGCTGTTGTCGATTGCTTCGTAACTTCTCAAAACCGTAAAACCGTAATCAGCCGGTTTGAGATTCAGATTTTTCGCCGCGTAGTTTAAACCGATTCGGTAATAAAGTCGTCCCGCGCCTTGTTTATCAAGAATTAAACTTGCCGCGCCGTTTTGTTCGGTTAAATAATTCATCGGAACATTTAAAAGATTTGAATCAATCGAGCGCCCTTTGAATGGTCGTTCGCCCGCAAAGGCTTGTCCAAGCCAAACACGAGTTACAAAATCGGACGTAACTTTTTCAAAAGCGTTAAAGTATTTGTCCAGTGCCAGCAGAATAAAAACGTTTTCCTGCGTGTTGCTCCAGCGTCCTTTCGTTCGCTGGTCGAGAAGTCCGCGCACCAATTTCGGAATCAAATCGTTGTTCGCGTCGGCTTTGATTAACGCTTCCAATAAAACACCGTCGGCGCGGCGGTTGGAATACATTATCAGCCATTCGGCGTCGCCGTAATCGGTTACGAAATTCGCCGTCGCCGCCGTTTCCGTCGTCCGGTTCATCAAAAATCGTTTGATATTTTCGACTTCTGCGACGGAATTTTTATCGTTTGCTAAAACCGATAAAATCCAGCCGATTGCTTCAAACGGCATTTTTTCTACGCCAGCTTCGGCTAATAATTTCTTAGCTTTCGCCGCGTCTTTATCGCCCGTCAAATCGCGGACGTAAAGCGCGTAAGCCGAAATCGTCCGGCGAACTTCGGGCGATTTATGATACTGGTCGAAATGCGTTTCGATGTTTTTCAAATAAGTTTTCGTTTTATCGAGCATTTCGTTGGGAACGCTGTAACCTTTCGCCTTCGCCAAGACGAGCGCGTGAGCGACGTGCGCGGTGACGAACGGAAAGTTATATCTTTCTCCGTCGCGTTTCCACAAACCGAAACTGCCGTCGGCGCGCTGGCGCGATTTTAATATTTCGATGTCTTTGGCAAAACGCGCTTTTAATTCGGCGTCCGGCCGCATCTCTTTTGCTTTGAAC
>JALZOE010000075.1:0-5038 GCA_030857325.1 Acidobacteriota bacterium | reverse complement strand
ACTTCCTGCAAAGCCGCGACGGAAATCATTCTCGATGCAATCTGTTCGGAACATTCAAACGGGTAATTCTGCAAATAAATAAATGCGTCGGTCAATTCCTGCAACTGCGTCGAACTCGTCGTAATCTCCAAACCGCCGAACTGCTCGAACACGTCTCTCGGCGCTTCGATGGGCTGAACAATCGCGCCGTTTTCGTCCGTCGTGCCGTATGTCGCAAACGCTTCGCTCGTCGCCGGAGTCCAGACCGGCAACTCGATTTCCGCCGCGTCCGCAAACTTCCCGCTCGTCGCGGCGAATTGAAAACGCGCTGTTCCCGCTTTGGTCGCCGACACCGGAAAACGAATTTCGGCACGGTCGTTTGCCGCAATCGTTACGCGCCGCCCGCCGCCGTTCGTCAATTCGGCGTTGCTTGAGCGCACAGCAACATCGACAATCATTTCGTTGTCAGTCTGATTTTGAACAACAACCGGCAATTCGATTTTGTCGCCGAAATTCATAAAGCGCGGCGCGGACGGGCGCACCATCAGCGGCTGTTTCGCCGTCAGATTCGATTCGCTTTTGCCGAACCGCTTTCTGCCATCGACGGCAACCACCATCACGCGATAGCGCGTTAAATTGTCGGGCAATTTTATATCGACAACCGTGCGTCCGTCGGCATCGGTTTTGACCGACGGCGCAAAGATGGCGAGCGGCGAGAAGTTTGTGCGAAGCTCTATCCCCGCTTGGTCTTCCGCTTCGACTTGCGATGCATCGCCAGACAAAACGCCTCTTGAAAGTCTTAGTTTGCTTGTTGCACTTGGCGCGGCATAAGCAATGACCTGACTTCCGCTTCCCCTTCCACTTCCTTGTCCATCACCAATTCCATCACCTTGCCCAGTTCCAAAGCCTTTATTCGGATTTGCCAGCAAAACATTCGCCCGCGAATGATAATCCATCACATTCGCTTCGCGCTCGGTGTAAAAAACGTCGAGCGGATTTGGCATTTGGTAATTGGTCAAAGCCAGAATGCTTTCGTCCACGACGACGAGCGCGACTTCTGAATCGGCAACTGCATTTCCCAGATTGTCTTTCACCGCCACGTCGATTTTCGTCGCGCCGCCGGGTTCGAGCGATTTGGCGCGCGGCTCGGCGGAAACGGTCAAAGAACGCGTTCGGGTTGAAATCGGCAGATTTATCTCGCCGCTCGCAAACGCCGGTCGGAGCGCGGGCATCCTGCCCGCATTGAGCGCTTCGGCGCGAATGAAAGTTTCAGTGGAATTCGACGTTTGGTTTAATTTGGGCTGTTTTCGCGCTTCCGCGCTCAGTGCGGGCAGGATGCCCGCGCTCCCGGTTTCGCGCTCCGCCGCGCCGACTAAATCAACCTGGACGCGAACGTTCGGCAAATATTTTTCTTCGAGCGCAATCCGCAAAACCGTCGAGCTTCCGCGCATCGTAAAGCGTTCGGTTTTAACAATTCCGTCGCGCCGCAGAGTAAGCACGCCTTCCGCGTTTTCAAACGGACTTTGCACGAGAATTTCGGCGACATCGCCGGGCGCGTAATCTTTTTTATTCGGTATAAGCTGCGCGTCTTCCTGCTCAACCGCGCGCTTCGGCTCGCTTTTCGCGCCCGCCACCCAAACGGTTAATTCAGATTCATTCGGTCGCTCGCGGTCGTCTAGAACACGCGCCGTAATCGTGTAATTTCCGCCGCGCTTCGGCGTAAACGTGCATTTCTGCGCCCCTTCGCCCGATTGAACGCTGCAAGTTTGTTCTTCGACAATCTTTTCCGTCCACTCGCCTTTCTCAAAAGTCCAATCTTTCAAAACGGCTCGAATTTCAACCGTCCGATTGGCAATCAATTTGCCGTCGATGTCCGTAACAATCGACTCGACATCGAACGCTTCGTTCGGCTGAACAAAAGTTTTTTGTGTTCGGATTCCAACGTAAAGCTCTGACGGATGAACGAGCAGATTTGTCGAACTCGCCCACGTTTGCCGATTTACATCCTGCACAGACGCGTTTGCCGAAACCTTGTATGGACGCGCCGGATTCGCGGCTTCAAAATCAATTTTCAAAACGTGTTTGCCAATCGCGTCCGTTACGCCTTTGAAATTCTGCCTTGTCGTTTCGCCGTAATCGCCGCCGTAACTGCGCCACCACGGAAACCATTTGCCAAACGTAAAATCGTCGCGATTCGGCGGCGTGTAGTTAGTCGGCGACGACGTAACCGTCCAATTCGTTTCGGCGTTCGCCAAATCGCCGCCCGCGAAATAATTTGCCGTAACCGAAACGAGCGCGCTCGATTTTACAAAATACGGCGCTGCGGTTTCGTTTTGCGCTTTGACTTCAAATTCGGGACGGCGAAATTCCTGAATCTGAAACTGATGCGAATATTTTGAATTTTCCAAACCGCTCGCGGTCGTAAATTCGATTCTCGAATAACCGAGATTGGCGTTGTCGGGCAAAACGAATTTAAAGTCGAACGCGCCGAAGGCATTCAGATTCGCCGTGCCTTTGCCGATTTCGTTGTCTCTTGAATCTTTAACCGAATAGGTCAAACCGCCAGCCGCGTCCACGAGCGGCGCGACATCGCCGAATTTTCCGCCCGTGATTCGGCGAACGTAGCCTTTAATCGAAACTTCCTCTTTCGGGCGATACATTTTGCGGTCGTCGAAAACAAACCAGCGCAAGCCGTCCGCGTCCGGTTTTTTAAACCAACTACCGCTTTCCCGGTAATAATATTCGGTATTTTCCGGTAGAAATGCCGCGTCGTTTCCGCGACGGGCAATCAAGATGTTTTGCTCTTTCGCCTGCGAATCGGGCAAAGCCAGACGCGCGATGCCGTTCGCGGCAGTCGAATTCGTCTGCGTTTCGCCGATTGTCTCAAGCAAAGCCGCCGCACCCGTTTCATCTTCGACGCTCGCGCCTTTCAAGTTTTCAGACGGCGCGGCAAACCAACTCCTAAGCCATTCAGACCAATTTTGATTAGACTCGACGCCCGCTGTTTCGTCTTCACTACTGACCGCCGACGCCTGACCGCCGACCGCTTTCCCGTTCGGCGCAATCGTCAAATCGACGCCGCTCAACGGTTTTCCGGTTCGCAAATCGGTCGCAAGCGCGACTAATTCCCGATTATCGACAAACGCGTCGAGTCCGATTTTAGTCGATTGAATCCAGACGACTTTACGCGAAGCCGAACCTCTGACCGTAACGGCTTTGCTCAAATCTTCTACGGCTTCAACGTCCAAAATCAAATTGCCCAAACCGTCGTTTAAAAATCCGCGCAAATCAACCGGCGTTTCGACAAATTCGTCGGGCGTGTTTTTGATTTTTAAAACCGTGTCGGAGACGAGTTTTCCGGGCATCGCCAAACGTTTTCTTTCGTCGTAACCAACCAATCTCAGATATTGCGCGAACCCATTCCAGTCGGTCGGCTGAACTTGATAAATTTTCACGCGCGCCGCCGCGTGATTGGTCGAATAAATCGAATAAACCGGCGCGGCGAACGGGTCGAGAACGACGAGATTTCCGCCCGCGCCGTTAAAGGAATCTTCGGCAGCGCCGACGTTGAAATTTGCCGTAATATTTTGTCCGGGCGTTTGCCCGAACTGGTCTTTGAGCGCGCCGTCAACCGTAACTTTGAAACTCTTTCGCGGCGGTTTCGCGCCGTCGATGACGATTGAATTTCCCTGCGGGTAAATCTTTAAGTCTGGAACGTTCGGCTCGATTTTTACGCGCGATTTATCAAAAGTTGTTTCGTCGATTTGATTTGTAAATTCGAGACGCCATTCGTCGGACGGCGCGCACGTGGTTTTTCTTTCATTCCAGCCGCAATATTTTTTGACGAATCGCATCGCGCCGTAAGTTTTAAATGAAAAACTCTGCGCTTTAATCGTCGTCAATTCGCCTTCGGCTGACGGCGTGCCTTTTTCAATCGTAACGGTTATCGGAGCGTCGGCGGGCAAAGCGTTTTCGGTCGAACCGTCGGCATTCACGGCGCGAAACGCGAGAAAACGTTTCGGCTGAACATTTTTAATGTAGTAAGAAACCGTTTCGTCTTTGGCGATTTCTTCTTCGGACGCGAGCCGAACCGAAATTTTTTGTTTGCCGGAAGTTACCGAAACGGTTTTGATAACCGCGTCGCGGTTTATTTCCTGGTCGAACGAAACAAATATAATTGCATCTCGTCTTGTCGTCTGATTTTCGGGGATTTTTGTTTCAACTGTCGGCGGAGGCGTTTGAAAAGTCCAGACGACATCTTTTTGCAGAATTTGTCCGTTTGCCGATTTCGTTCCGGCGGGAATTCCGGCTGTAAAGCGCGTTGCCATCGGAAAACGTTTTGCCGCGTCGAACATTAAAGTTTTCGTTCCCAGCCAGCGCCAATTGCCTTCGGGCGTCGGCGATAATTTAACCGGAACGTTTTTTGCGGCGTCTTCCTGAGATGAAACGGCAACCATCGGCTGCGAAAAAGTTACGTTCAAATCGGGCGCGAGCGAAACCGCGCCTTCGGGTGAGAAACGAACGACTTCGAGCGTGTTCGACGAATTCACGTTCGGCAGATTTCGCTGTTCGGTTGCGGGAAATTTTACCGGGACAAGTTTTCCGGTTTTCGGCGCGGGCAAACTTCCCTGCCGTTTGGCAAAATCAGTCTTGTCGTCCGCTTCGGCTTTGACCGCCGGAAGACGTTTCAAAAGATTCGACGTTTCGTTTTCCGAAAGCGCGTCGCCTTTTGCCGGCGCGGTTATCCGGCGATTTTCCGCCGCTTCCGCGCCTTCGCTCAAGCGAAATTTTAAGCCTTTTTCCGTTGAAGAATTCATATTCGATTGATTAACTCCGCCGCAAATCCTTTGCGCTTTAACGGCGAAAGGTGAAATCAGACCGAGAAAAATCGCCGCAATCAAAATCGATGAAATAAATTGTTTCATTTTGAAATGTTTTCCCGAAATTACGCTTTGTTTGAGCGACGAACCGAAAGAAAGGTTGCGCCGCGCGCTTTTTCTTTTTTTATATTTTTCAAAGCGGCAAAAAATTTTGGTTTGCGCTTTTGCCGCTTTCTGAA
>JALZOE010000074.1 GCA_030857325.1 Acidobacteriota bacterium | reverse complement strand
GGCAAGTCGAATATCACGACGAACACAAAGATATTATTCTGAATCCGAAAGTTATTGTCGAAGTGTTGTCCGAATCGACAGAGGTTTTTGACCGCAACGACAAATTTACAAGATATTTGATGTTCAATCCGACTCTGACCGATTACGTGCTGGTTTCACAGGACAAACCGATTGTCGAACATTTTATCAGGCAGGCGGACGAAAGCTGGAAGCTGTTTATTCACATCGGTTTGGAAGAAACTTTGAGCGTTGATTCAAATGAATGCAAATTGAAATTAACCGAAATCTATGACCGGATAGAATTTTCCCGCGAGGCACTCGATTTTATCGAAGAAATAAACAATGAACGATTACAAACTGGACTTTGAAGATACGGCGACGGCGTTTTCCGACAAATCGAACGGCGATTTGCAGAAAAAATATCAAATGTTTCGGCTGATAAACTCGCCGGTTTTGACCGGCATCGGCACGAAATTGACCGCGCTGGCTTTTAAATTAAATTTGCCGGTTCGCGGAATGGTTAAACAAACGATTTTCTCGCAATTTTGCGGCGGCGAGACGATTGAGGAATGTCAGGCGACGGTTAATCAACTCGGCAAGGCGCGCATCGGCACGATTCTCGATTATTCGGTCGAAGGAAAATCGGAAGAATCGGTTTTTGAAAGCACGAAAAACGAAATTCACCGCACCGTAACGCGCGCTAAAGAAGATGAAAACGTGCCGTTCGCGGTTTTTAAAGTTACGGGTTTAGCCGATTTCGGCTTGCTCGAAAAAGTCAGCGCGGGCAGGGAATTATTAAAACAGGAAACCGCCGATTGGGAAAACGCCGAAAGACGCGTCGAAGAAATCTGTTCGTATGCTCATTCGCTCGAACAGCCCGTATTTATTGACGCCGAAGAAACCTGGATACAGGACGCGATTGATGCTTTAGCCGCCGAAATGATGGAAAAATACAACCGCGAAAAACCGATTATTTACAACACAATCCAGCTTTACAGAACGGACAGGCTCGAATTTCTGAAAAAATCGCACGAAGAAGCAAAGCGAAACGGTTATTTTCTCGCCGTTAAACTCGTGCGCGGCGCTTATATGGAAAAGGAACGCGCCCGCGCCGAAGAAATGGGTTATCCGTCGCCGATTCAGCCGAATCTGGCGGCGACGAACAGCGATTATAACGCCGCGCTGCAATTTTGCGTCGAGAATATCGACACCATCGCTTTCGTCGCCGGAACGCATAACGAAGAAAGTATTCAATTTCTCGTGCGTCTGATGAATGAAAAAGGTATCTCGCCGAATCACGTAAACGTCAATTATTCACAGCTTTACGGTATGAGCGACAATCTTTCTTACGTTCTGGCGAAAAACGATTTCAACGTTTCGAAATACGTGCCGTATGGACCAGTGCCGGACACGATTCCGTATCTGATTCGCCGCGCTCAGGAAAATACTTCGGTCGCCGGACAGGTCAGCCGCGAGCTTGATTTAATAAGCAAAGAATTAAAACGGCGGCGTCTTTAACCGTTATCGGCACGCGCTTTTGATTGAACATTCGTTACGTTTTAAACGTAAATTTGTATGTTTGAAAAAGATTAAATGATAAGCGATTAACGAAATATGTTTTGTCCAAATTGCGGAAAAGCCGAACAAACGGAAAACACCTACTGTCGAAGCTGTGGAGCTTTTCTCAACGGCGGCAATAAACTTTCAATATTCAGTTTCGGCGGAATCTCGCCTCGGCAAAACGTTCAGACAATCAATATTTTGAGTGTCGCGGCTTCAATAATCTCGCTTTTAGCTGGAATTTGGATGTATGCGACAAATTTCAACGTGCCGGTTGTTCTATATTTCGCGGCGTCAATTCTGCTCTGTAACGCTTTCTGGCATTTTTCAAATTTTCTTGTCGGGATGAAACTGAAAAAGCGTTTAAATTAAGCCGGAGAAACACTTTCTGAAAACGATAGAAATTTGTCGGAAGCAAAAACACAAACATTTTTGCACGAAGCCGCTGCTAATCAATTTATCGAGCCTGCAAGCATTACCGAAAACACGACGAAAACTCTGTCCGAGAAAATCAAAAGACGTTCATCTTAAACCGAGCATCAATCGAACAGAACGGTCGGAAACTTCGGCATTCGGAATATTTTTCCAATCGTAAAACGGCTGTAACTCATTGTTTGTTAAAGGTTTATTAGTCATTCGCGCCGTTTGCGTGCTTTCAAACGCGCGTGTCGTCAAAGCGACGTGCGGTTTGCCGATTGTCAAAGACGCCGGATTTTCAATCGCCGCGTCCGCCATCTCCGCATCTAAAAACAACTCGTTATACGCCGCCAAATGCCAGACTTTTCCCGCATCCGTTTCTTCAATCGCCAAAATCCGCAAAAGCCCGTAACCGCTTTCAATCTGAAAAATCAAATAATCGCCCGCCTGAAAATTTTGCGCCACAATGTTTTTCTCCTTTTTTTAAGTTAGCATAAACCGCTGTTTGTCATTAAAATCGAAAAGATGAAAACGGCGAACGACACGAACTTTAATCTGATAATTCCAAAAGGAACTCAGATTGTTTTGCTTAACGAAATAAAAATTCCCGACGAAAATCGATTTCAAGCGAAAGGAACGGTCGGAAAAGTTGTCGGTTTGCCGGTTGACGCCGTTCACGCTTATAAAATCGAATTCCCCGACGGGAAAATCGCAATGGCAAATCGCCGGGATTTTTCTGTTCGCAAGCAGTTTCAAAGCGAGCAAAGCGGATTAATCGCGCCGTCGCAAGATTTTAATTTGTCTGATTCGGTCATTTATCGCTGTGTTGTCGGCTCAAAAGCGTTCGGGCTGGACGACGAAAATTCGGACACCGACAGACGCGGAATTTATTTGCCGCCCGCCGAAATTCATTGGTCAATGTTCGGCGTTCCCGAACAAATCGAAAGCAAGGAAACCGAAGAATGTTACTGGGAACTGCAAAAGTTTCTGATTCTCGCGCTCAAGGCGAATCCGAATATTTTGGAATGTCTCTTTACTCCGTTGGTTGAATACAAAAATGAGCTTGCCGAAGAGTTGCTTTCTATGCGGCGCATATTTTTGTCGAAACTTGTTTATCAAACATACAACGGTTATGTAATGTCGCAGTTCAAAAAGCTCGAACAGGATTTGCGCGTCGGCGGCGCGATTAAATGGAAACACGCGATGCACTTGATAAGACTGCTTTTACAGGGCATCGAAATTTTGCGCGAAGCGGATTTAATCGTTCGCGTGTCTGAAAATCGCGCGCGCCTTTTGGCAATCAAAAACGGCGAAATAGATTGGCGCGAAATCAACGAATGGCGTGTTAGATTACACAAAGATTTTGACGACGCTTTTGCCGAAACCGATTTGCCGGAAAGACCGGATTACGAGAAAGCGAACGAATTTTTGATTAAGGCGAGAACAGCGATGACGAAGGAAAATTAAATATGAATGAAAAAATAAAAATATCGAATTGCGAGTTTAGATTTGAATTTGAATGTCCGAAAAATTGGGAAGATTTGGAGAAAAGCGACGACGATAATGTGCGGAATTGCAGGCAATACAATCAAAAAGTTTATTTTGCGGAAAATAAAGACCAGTTGATTAACTTTATATTCAATAAAAAGTGTGTAGCGGTGGCAACGGGAAATCGAGGGCGCAGATTAGGTAGACCAAGTTCACAAAACAGCCTTTCAGTTACAAAGTAATAACCGAAAATGATTAACGAAAAGCTCGAAATAATCGCGTCCGAACATCCGTTTCCGCTTGTCTTTGCGACAATCAGCGGCGCGCATCTTTACGGTTTTCCGTCGCCGGATTCGGATTTCGATTTGCGCGGCGTTCACGTTTTGCCGCTGCCTGATGTCGTCGGTTTGGATGTCGGGCGCGAAACGGTTCAGGTTGAAGAAGTCAGAGAAAATCTCGAACTGGATTTGGTAACGCACGACGCGAAAAAGTTTTTTAATTTGATGCTCAGGAAAAACGGCTACGTTTTGGAACAGCTTTTTTCGCCGCTCGTCGTGCAGACTTCGCCGGAACACGACGAATTAAAGCGAATCGGTAAGCGATGCGTTACGAAAAATCACGCGCATCATTATTTCGGGTTTGCCAAAACCGAGTGGAAACTTTTTGAGAAACAAACGCCGCATTGTGTTAAACCGCTGTTGTATATTTTTCGAGTTCTATTGACTGGAATAAATCTAATGCAAACCGGCGAAGTTGAAGCGAATTTAATCAATTTGAACGAGAAATTAAATTTGAAATACTTGCCGGAATTGATTGAGCGTAAAATTAACGGCAAGGAAAAAGAACAGTTGCCCGAAACGAATTTGGATTTTTACCGGCGAGAATATGAGCGACTCGTTGGTGAATTGGAAAAGGAACAAAATAAAAGTAATTTGCCCGATGTGTCCGATGCTAAAGGCGATTTGAATGATTTGCTGATTCGGTTGAGGCTGAAAAATTATGAATGAAACGATCCATTATAAAGCGATGCTGGCGGTAGCGATTGAAGAAGCGCGGATTGGTTTGAGCGAAGGCGGAATTCCAATCGGCGCGGCGTTGTTCGATAAAGACGGAAAACTTCTTGGGCGCGGACGCAATCGACGTGTGCAGGAAGACGACGCGTCGGTTCACGGCGAAACCGACGCTTTTCGGAAAGCCGGGCGGCAGAAATCCTACAAAAATACGATTATGGCGACGACGCTCGCGCCGTGCTGGTATTGTTCGGGTCTTGTAAGGCAATTTAAAATCGGCACGGTCATTGTCGGCGAAGCGAAAAATTTCGACGGCGGAATCAAATGGTTGAAGGAAAACGGCGTCAAAGTCGTTAATCTCGATTCGAGCGAATGTGTAGAGATGTTGAGAAGTTATATTAAAGCGAATCCAGAAGTTTGGAACGAAGACATCGGCGAAGATTGATGGAACTGGTTTCAAAATTACTTTGCGCGCTTTGCGCCTTTGCGGGATATTTTTTGTTTCCCGCTGGGAAGCAAAGCGCGCAAAGAAGAATAAAAGAATTTCCGCTCGATTGCATCTAAATCATTGAATGCTTAGTGGATACTTTTTTGCTATCATAAAAATAAATAAATCAATAAAAGGGAAGGTAATTTATAAATGTCGGAAATTAAAGACGCGGTTATTATCAGCGCGGCGCGCACGGGAACGGGGAAATTTCAGGGAAGTTTGAAGCCGTTTTCGGCGACGGATTTGGGCAGTTTTGCGATTAAGGAAGCGGTTAAACGCGCGGGAATCGATAAAGAAGATATTGACGAAGTGATTATGGGCTGCGTCGTGCAAGCCGGTTTGGGGCAAGCGCCGGCGCGACAGGCGTCGATGAAGGCGGAACTTCCGCCGGAAGTTTCGGCGCTGACGGTCAATATGGTCTGCGGTTCGGGTTTGCGGGCGGTCGCATTGGCGGCGCAGTCGGTTAAACTGGGCGACGCCGATTTTGTCGTCGCGGGCGGAATGGAATCGATGTCTAATATTCCATACGCGATGCCGAACGCGCGCGACGGTTTCCGAATGGGCAACAACAAGGTCGTCGATTTGATGGTTCACGACGGTTTGTGGTGTCCGTTTGAAGATTGGCATATGGGCAACACGGGCGAAGTCGTTTCGGAGAAATACCAAATCGCGCGACACGCGCAGGACGAATACGCTTATAATTCGCACCGCAAAGCGCGGGAAGCGCACGAAGCCGGACGCTTTAACGACGAAATTTTCGCCATTGAAATTCCGCAGAAAAAAGGCGAGCCGGTTGTATTTAATCACGATGAAGGCGTGCGCTCCGACGCGACCGCCGAAGGAATGGGCAAACTCAAACCGGCGTTTATGAAAGACGGCGGAACGGTTACGGCGGGCAACGCGTCGAGTTTGAACGACGGCGCGTCGGCGGTCGTCGTTACGTCGGCGGAAAAAGCGGCGGAACTCGGCATCGAACCTTTGGGCAGAATCGTCGCCTACGCAACCAGCGGCATCGAGCCGAAATATATTATGATGGCGCCCGTTCAGGGAGTTAAAAACGTGCTGGAAAAAGCCGGTTGGACGATGGAAGAAGTTGATTTGTTTGAACTAAACGAAGCGTTTTCGGTGCAGGCTTTAGGCGTAATGCAGGAACTCGGACTTGATATGGAAAAGGTAAATGTCAACGGCGGCGCGGTCGCGCTCGGACACGCCATCGGCAATTCGGGCGGGCGCATCTTGACGACATTGCTTTACGAAATGAAACGGCGCGGCGTGAAAAAAGGCGTTGCGGCGCTTTGTTTAGGCGGCGGAAATTCGGTGGCGATGGCGGTCGAGAGAGATTAAACAATTACGAATTATCAATTACGAATTGAAAGCATGTTTCATTGATTAACAAACGGGCGAAAAGAATTAGCTTTTCGCCCGTTTGTTTTATGTGAACAAAGTAGTCTATTTTTGATAAAAGGTTTTTAATAAAATTTACAGGAAAAGGAATTATATAAGATGAGTGAAATATTCGGCGTTATCGGCGCGGGAACGATGGGCAACGGCATCGCGCAAACCGCCGCCGCTTCGGGTTACGCGGTCGTCATTTGCGACATCAGCGAGGATTTTGTAAAGAAAGGTTTTGCGGCGATTGAAAAAAGTCTCGACCGTTTCGTTAAAAAGGAAACGATGACCGAAGAACAAAAAGGCGAGGTTTTGGGACGCATCAAAACGACGACAAATCTCGAAGATTTGAAAGATTGCTTTATCGTTGTCGAAGCGGCGACGGAAAATTTTGAAATAAAAAAACAATTATTTCAAAAACTCGACGAAATAACCGCGCCCGACGCGATTTTGGCTTCCAACACGTCTTCGATTTCGATTACGAAAATCGCGGCGACCACAACGAGACCGGACAAAATTATCGGAATGCACTTTATGAATCCCGTGCCGCTGATGAAGCTGGTCGAAGTCATTCGCGGCATCGCGACATCCGACGAGACTTATCAAAAAGTAAAGGAAATGTCGGAGAAAATGGGCAAAACGCCGCTCGACTGCCAGGATTTTCCCGGTTTTGTCGCCAACCGCATTTTGCTGCCGATGATAAACGAAGCGATTTTCGCGCTGTATGAAGGCGTGGCGACAAAGGAGAGCATCGACGGCATTATGAAACTCGGAATGAATCACCCGATGGGACCTTTAACTTTGGCGGATTTTATCGGCTTGGACGTGTGTTTAGCAATTTTGAACGTAATGCACGAAGGCTTGGGCGACCCGAAATACCGCCCGTGTCCGCTGTTGATAAAAATGGTCGATGCCGGCTGGCTCGGCAGAAAATCGGGCAAAGGTTTTTACGATTACAGTTAGAAACTACAAAATCTTGTAACGGCTTGTTCTCGCCCGTTCTTTTTAAAACGCGGGCGAGGACAAGCCGTCGCCCTTACAAAAATTAAACGTAATTTCATAACATCCAAACTTCAAAATTTCGACATCTAAAACCTGGTTGCGTTCATTGACGTGTCAACGAGATAAAATTCTTTTCTGTTAAAAAAGTGAAAAAATAATATGCGAAAAATTTCCGCTCTTTTTCTTGTAATGATTTTCGCCTTCGCCGCCGTCCAAACAATTTTCGGACAAGCTAAAATCGCGCCGCTCAATATCAAACAGCGCAAATTGCCGAACGGCTTAAATGTCGTTTCTTTGCAGGACAATAAGAGTCCGACGGTGGCGATTCACGTCTGGTATAACGTCGGCTCGAAGGACGACCCGCAAGGGCGTTCGGGTTTTGCCCATCTGTTCGAGCATCTGATGTTTAAATCGACGAAAAATATGAAGGGCGAGATGCTCGACCGCCTTACTGAAGATGTCGGCGGATTTAACAACGCTTCGACCTACGACGATTTTACGAATTATTACGAAGTCGTGCCGTCGAATTATCT
The DNA here is from genome assembly GCA_030857325.1 of Acidobacteriota bacterium. Classification (GTDB taxonomy): domain Bacteria; phylum Acidobacteriota; class Blastocatellia; order Pyrinomonadales; family Pyrinomonadaceae. The sequence continues at coordinate 1,004 of JALZOE010000074.1, read as the reverse complement.
GGAAACGCTTTTGTGGGCGGAAGCCGAGCGGATGCAGAACTTAAACGTTGACCAGGCAAATTATGATTCCGAGCGCGATGTCGTCAAAGAAGAATTTCGCCAGCGCATTCTGGCAAATCCTTATGGAATGCTTTACGGGCAGTATCTCGAAAAACTTTCTTTCACGACGCATCCGTATAAACGTCCGGGTATCGGCAATCTTGAAGAATTAAGCGCCGCGTCTTTGGAAGACGCCAACAATTTCTACAAAACTTTTTATCGTCCCGACAACGCTTATCTGATTGTCGTCGGCGATTTCGAGCAAGCGCGGTTCGATGATTGGGTCGATAAATATTTCGGCAAAATCGCTAAACCTTCGGGCGCGATTCCGCGCGTAACGGCGGTCGAACCGGAACGCGCCGCCGAAAAACGATTTATGGAAACCGCGCCGATTGTGCCGTTTCCCGCCGTGGCGATAACGTATCTCGCGCCCGGCTCAAAAAGCGCGGACGTTCCGGCTTTGAAAATCGCCGAAACGATTTTGTCCGGCGGCGAATCTTCAAGGCTTTATCAGGAACTCGTCTATAAACAGCAACTCGCGCAGGAAGCCTCTTTTAACGCCGACATTCGCGTCGATAAAGGCTTGCTATATTTTCTGGCGATTGCTTCGGAAGGCAAGCAGCCCGAAGAACTCGAAAAATCGATGCTCGCGGAATTAAATAAAATTCAAAACGCGCCCGTCGCGGCAAGCGAACTTAAAAAAGCGAAAAATCAATTGATTACGCAGCAATTGCAACAGCTTGAAACCAACGACGGCAAAGCCATCGCCATCGAACGCGCCGTCGCTCACCAAAGCAACCCGAACGCGGTCAACACCGAAATTCAAAAACTGCAAGCCGTAACCGCGGCGGACGTGCGGCGCGTAATGAAAAAATATTTTACGGACAAAAACCGCGTCGTTATTTATTATCGGCAATCGGCGGAAGGAAATTCAAAATGAAAAATAACCGATTCAAAATTATCAA
>JALZOE010000073.1 GCA_030857325.1 Acidobacteriota bacterium | reverse complement strand
CGAATCGGATAAACCAGATAATCGGCAAACGGAATAAACCACAAAGCGATTGTAATAGCCGTTGCAATCAAAAGAAGAATCAATTGCGGCTTGGCGTCTTCGGCGACTTTATATTTCATTTTTTTCCTCATAACTCCTGTTCAAATCTCTGCAATCTTTTACGTTTTATTTTACACGATTGTTCGGCAAAGGTTAATAGCTAATCGTTAGTTGTGAAAAACTTCGGTTTTGTTGCAATTATTGATTGATGATAATCGGATTTTCCGCCGGTCTTCGATTCGAGCTTAATTTCCGTAATTTCAATATCCTTCTGCACGGCTTTGCACATATCGTAAACGGTCAAAGCCGCGATTGACACTGCCGTCAGCGCTTCCATTTCGACGCCGGTCGGCGCGTTCGTCTTAACTTCGGCTTTCAGAAAAACGCCGTAATCGGTTATTTCGACTTTTATATCGACTTTTGAAAGCGGCAACTGATGACACAGCGGAATCAAATTCGCGGTCTGTTTCGCCGCCATAATTCCGGCGATGCGCGAAACTTCGAGCGGATTTCCTTTCGGATTTTCGTTTGCTTCGATTATTTTAATCGTCTCTCTATCGAGCAAAACTTTCCCGGACGCGACGGCGCGGCGATTCGTATTAGATTTTTCCGAAACGTCAATCATCGTCGCTTCGCCGGATTCGTTAAAATGCGTGAGTTTTTTCATAAAAATAAATTCCGCGATTCTTTGCCTTACAATCTTTAAGGCAGAAACAAAATTTTTACAACTTCTCCGGCTTCCAGAATTTCGTTCTGCGGCACAAACAGTAAGCAATTGGCGCGCGCAAATTCGATAAAGTTTGACGAACCGCCGAACTTCAAAGATTCGACGACGAGCTTTCCTTTTTCATTCGTTTCGACAAACGCGGGCAAAAACGAATCGCGTCCTTTCGCGCCTTTTATTTTCTGCGGCAAAACGGCGCGTCCTTTTTTCAACTCACAATCGTTCGCGTTCTGCATTTTCAGCAAAGCCGTGCGAACGAATAAAAAAAACGTAACGGCGACCGAAACCGGATTTCCCGGCAGACCGAAAATCAATTTACCGTTTAATTTGGCAAAAACCGTCGGCTTTCCCGGACGCAGCGAAACTCTTTCAAAAAATATTTCCGCGCCGAGTTCGCGCAAAGCCGGTTTTGTAAAATCGTAATCGCCGACCGAAACGCCGCCGGAAATTATCAAAACATCGCACGTTTCGACGGCGCGACTTATCTTCGCTTTCAGATTTTCGATTTCGTCCACCGCAATCGGCAAAATTCGCACATCGGCAATCGTTTCGGCGAAAACTTTCAGCGTAACCGAATTTGAATTGCGAATCTGGTCTGTTTGCGGCGTTTCGTTTATCTCGACGATTTCGCTGCCCGTCGCCAAAACCGCGACTTTCGGGTTTTTATAAACTTTCACTTCTCCGTAACCGAACGACGCAAGCGGCGCAATCATCTGCGCGCTGATAATTTCGCCCGCCTCGAAAACTTTTTCGTTCGCTTTAATTTCCGCGCCCTTTAAAACAAAATTCTGCCGCTCTTTTGTCGCTTCAAAAATCTCGACAAAACTTTCGCCTGTTTCATTTTGTAATTCCCGTGCAAGCTCTTTTTTCTGAACCGAATCCGCGCCGCCCGGAACGCGCGCACCGGTCATAATTCCAGCCGCTTCGCCGCGTTTAATTTTTTCGTCAAAACCTTTTCCCGCCACCGATTCGCCGACGATTTTCAGTTTCGCCGGATTTTTTTCGCCCGCATCTTTAACATCTTTTGTTCTGACCGCAAAACCGTCCATTTGTGAACGGTCAAACGGCGGCAAATCCGAATCGGCAAAAACGTCTTCGGCTAAAACGCGATTAACCGATTCGGACAAATCAATCGTTTCGGTTTCGAGCGAAACCGTTCGGCGAATTATTATTTCTACTGCTTCGGAAGTCGAAATCATAAAAGTTTGAAAACCAAGATTAACACAATCGAAGCCGCGATTTTATTCGGCGGCGGCAACATCGAATATTAAATCGCCGGGTTCGCTCAAAATTATTTGAAAATGTTAGAATTATAAAAGTTAAAAATCTATATCTTAAACAACATTCGGAGAGGAAAAATAAACACGTGATTGATTTTGAATTGAGTGAAGAACATCTGGCTTTGCAGCAAACCGTCAAAGAATTTTGCGCGGGCGAAGTCGCGCCGTTTATCAAAGAATGGGACGAGAAGGCGTATTTCGAGCCGACGGTTTTCCGCAAAATGGCGGATTTGGGATTGCTCGGCGTTTGCATTCCCGAACAATACGGCGGCGCGGGTTTCGATTATGTTTCTTTAGGTTTGGTGTGCGAAGAACTTGAAGCGTGCGACACGTTTCTGCGGGTGGCGATGTCGGTTCACGTCGGGTTAAACTCTTTGTCCGTTTATAGTTGGGGAACTGAAGAGCAGAAGCAAAAATATCTCGTGCCGCAGGCGAAGGGCGAAAAAATCGCTACGTTCGGTTTGACCGAACCGAATGCCGGAAGCGACGTTCTCGGGATGCGCTCTTTTGCAAAGCGCGACGGCGACGATTGGATTTTGAACGGCGAAAAAATGTGGATTTCTCTGGGCGACGTTGCCGATAATTTTTTATTTTTCTGCTGGACGGATGAGGAAAAACGAAAAGCGCGCGACCATTCGGGAATGAGTTGTTTTATTGTAGAAAGAACAATGACCGGATTTTCCTCCGGCACTCTGCACGGCAAACTCGGAATCAAAGCCGGAAATACCGGATATTTTTCGCTTCAGGATGTGCGTGTTTCCAAGGAAAATATGTTGGGGCGCGAAGGCGAGGGCTTTAAGATTGCGATGTTTTCGCTGGAAAACGGACGCTACACGGTTGCTTCGGGCGCGACGGGCGTGATTCGCGCAAGTCGTGATGCGTCAGTCGCTTACGCAAACGTGCGCGAAACCGGCGGCGTGAAAATCGCTTCACATCAGCTTGTCAAACAAAAAATCGCCGAAATGGAAGCCGATTATGAAATGTCGCATCTGTTGTGGTTAAAATGCGGTTATTTGAAAAACGAAGGCAAGCCGTCGGCGAAAGCGGCGAGTTTAGCGAAATGGCAGGCGACGATTCGCTCGGAAAAAGCCGCGTCGATGGCAATCGAAGTTCACGGCGCGAACGGCTACACAAACGATTATCCGGTCGAACGCTATTTGCGAAACTGCAAAGCCGCCGTTATTTACGAAGGAACGCGCGACATTCACACGTTGATGCAGGCGGATTGGGCGCTCGGTTTGAAACGTGAAAAACCGGCGCGCGTAACGCTTCCGGCTTACAATTCGGCTGAATCGAAAACGGCGGCGAATTAAATTATAAATTTGTTTGGAAAGTAAGAAACGGGACGCGGACAAACGCCGATTTCGGCAGATTTACACAGATTATTTAATTATATCTGCGTCAATCCGCTTAATCGGCGTTTGTCCGCGTCCCGTTTCTTCGTCTTTTTCTTCAAGTTGATTCTACTTTGAAGTATTCGCGCTCGAATCGGTTCGCGGAATGTCCTGCAGCGAAAGACTTTCCGCCGGAGAAGCGAATTTCCACTCGCCGTTTTCCCGGACGAATTTCGTTTTTGTCCAGACGCCTAAACTTCCGCCTTTGATTTCGGCAACTGCGCTTTCGCCTTCGATTTTTTCATTGCGAATCTCGCGTTTTTCTTCGACGGGCGATTCGTTGTCTTCGAGAATCGCCAGCAGAGACGGCATTTTTTCGCTTCTCATTTCGTTCTGCCAGTATTTCGTCGCCGATTGGGAAAGAAATCTGCGCGCGCCCGATTCATCCTTTTTCTGCAAAGCCGCGTAATAATTTTGAACGACGGGCGCGAGCGTCGGCGCGTTATTGGTCGTCGCCGCTTCGGGTGTTTTATTTGTCGCCAGCGGATTATCGGAATTTGCGGAAGTGGTGTTTGCCGTTCGATTGGCAGAATTTGTATTTGCCGAATTGGTCGGCGTATCGGACGCGCAACCGTTTAATAAAAGTGCAAAAACAGAAATTGTGGTAAAAAATATAATTTGAAAACGCATTTTTATCTCCTGAAAAATTGCCGTATAAAATCCGAAAAGTAAAAAGTATAAATCAAAAGAGCGAAAAGACAAGAAGACAAGCAATGAATAAAGATTATAAAACCGAACGGCGGCGCGTGTTTTTGATTCCAGATTTGCCCGAACCGCTGACCAAAGCGAGCAGTCATTTGCAGATTTTTGATAATTATATCGAAAACACGCGCCTGCGTCTGCGGTCTGTGCGTTCGCCCGAAACAAAACAGTGGACGTATATTTTGGAACAGCGTTTTCCGGCTGACGCGGATTTGACAGTCTGGAATGTTTCGGAAATTTACCTTGATGAATCCGAACATCAGGTATTTGAACAATTTGAAGGCAGGGAAATTAAGAAAAACGAACGAATCGAAACCAATGAAGTGCGCTTTAATCGTTATTTTTACGATTATAACGGCACACGGTTTTCGATTGATATTTATTTGGGCGCGCTTTGGGGATTGAATTTAGCGAAAATTTTTTTTGAAACCGAAGAAGAACTGCAAAAATTTGAAGAACCGGATTTTTCGATTATCGAAACGACGAACAATCTATTTTTTACCGGCGCGAATCTTGTCGGAAAAATTCTGGCGGACGTGCGGAGTGAAATGGAAAATGGAAAATTAAAGAATATTTATTATTTTACGATTATTCATTCGACAATAAAATTATTATCCATTTTCCATTTTCCATTTTCCATTTAAATATTTATTTCGTTCGCAGAATAACCGGCACGTATCTGTCCATCGCGGTGTTGATTTGCAGATAGATTTTCGTTTCGCGCGGAATTAAAGTTTTCCAGTTCGCGCCGCCGCGCCGGATGTAGCCGGGAAGTTTCGCCGGATTCGAGTTATAGCCCGCCGACATCAGTTCAGCCGGCGTAGCGATGCCGTTTTCGACCGCGTTGTAAACCGTTTGGTTCGCAATCAAATCGCTCCACGTCATCTGCATATAAAGCAGCATCGCCGTCGCCGCGTTCTGGTGATTTCTCATTCCTTCGACAAAATCGGGAAGCAAATTGGCGTTATAATAACGGGAGCGAACCATACGATAAGTCGCCGGAATCATCTGCACCATTCCGCCCGCGCCCGCGCTGCTGACCGAATAACGATAGGTTTGTCCTTCGTTTAAAGCGTAGAGCGCGAAAACGTCGTTGAAAACCGTCGGCGAATATTCGTTGCGAAAACGCTGGTGGTCGACGTGTTCGACAATCGAAAGCCGTTCGGCAATATCGGTTACGAGCGGCGAAATATACAAACCTTTTTTCTGTAAATTGGCGCGCGCCGTGTCGAGCGTATTTCTGACATAAAGTTTTCCGGCGTTGACGACTTCCGGCGTAACGATTCCCGGATGCGTCGAAATATAATAAGCCGTGTCGGTGTGCCGCCCGAATTTCTCGATTGGATATTGCACTAGCAGCGGCAGATGCGCCAGATTTTGCCCGTCGATAATCGTTACCGGCGTATTGACGCCGTTGGCGCGAATTGTGCGGAGCGTTATCAATTTGCCGTTGGAACTCATAATTCTGACATCCGAATCTTTTTGCAGAAAAGCCTTTTTGGTCGTTACCAGATAATCCACATTCGCGGTCGTGTAATCGTAAAAAGCGATGCGGACAACGTCGGTTACGAGAAAAATGTCGGTCAGAGCCGTCGGAATCGGACGCGTCGTCATCTGTCTTTTCGCTTCTTCGATTTTGCTTTTGATTTGCTTATAAGCGAGCGGTTTGAAAAAAGTCGGCGAAACCGGCGCGGGCGTCGGATAGACCGAAGGCGTCGCGGAAGGATAAGTCGCCGCTGGATTTTGAAACGGCGTCGGCGTCGGGGTCGGCGCGGGCAAATTATTGGTTACGACTACTTTCGATGTCGGCGTCGGTGTCGGCGTCGGATACGAAACGACAATGCGGTTTCGCGTCGGCAACGGCGAAGTCTGCGCTGCCTGTGAAAATACGGCGGCAACGGAAAAAATAAGGATAAAGAAACCGATAAAAACTTTAAATTTCATAATAATTTCGTTTGAGATAAATAAAATTTTCGGGAAAAAACCGTCAGTAAAATCTCTGCGGAAACGCGGATTTTGAAGTCCTGCAATCTATAAAGATTCGCTTATCGCGCAAAAGGTTGTCAAACTCGCCGAACATTCCTTATGTCATACATAATTATACGTTATGGCTTGATTTCAATTTGAGGTCGAGCCGGGTTTTACTGTATAACTGAAATTTCGCATATTCGATTAAGCAAAAGTTATGGAAAAATTATTCGGAACAGACGGCATACGCGCCAAAGCGGGAGAGTTTCCGCTCGACGGCAAAACAATCGAAATCATCGGCAAATCGCTGGCGCGCCGGTTTGCGGCGGAACTCGGACGAGTGCCGCGCTTTGTAACCGGCAGAGACACGCGTGAATCCGGCGCGTGGATTGAAAAAGCGTTTCACGAGGGCGCAGTTTCAGAATCGGCGCACTGCGAATCGGCGGAAGTAATTACGACTCCCGGCATCGCTTTTCTAACCAAAAAGTTTGATTTCGACGCCGGAATCGTTATCAGCGCGTCGCACAATCCGTTTGAAGACAACGGAATTAAAATCTTTTCGCCGAGCGGGAAAAAGATTGACGGCGAGATTGAAAAAGCGATTGAACGAGACATCTTTGAAAGCTCAAAGTTCAAAGTTCAAAGTTCAAAGTCTGATTTTGAAATCGATTCGTCGCAAACCGTCGAAATGCAAAACGCGTATCTGAGTTATCTGGCGGACGAATTTAAGACACTTTCGCTCCGAAACCTTAAAATAATAGTCGATTGTGCCAACGGCGCGGCTTGCGAACTCGCACCGAAACTTTTTGAGAGATTCGGCGCGCGGGTCGTCGCGATAAACGACCTGCCGGACGGTCGAAACATCAACGACAATTGCGGTTCACTTCATCTGAAAAATTTGCAGGCGAAGGTTTTGGAGGAAAATGCTGATTTCGGTGTCGCGTTCGACGGCGACGCCGACCGCGCCCTGTTTGCCGACGAGCAGGGAAATCTGGTTGATGGCGATTCGACGCTCTGGATTATGGCGCAGCATCTTCAGGCAAAAGGAAAATTGAAAAATCAAACGATTGTCGCTACCGTAATGAGCAATCTCGGTCTGGAAGTCGCGCTTCGGTCGAGAAACATCAAACTTCTTCGCGCCGCCGTCGGCGACAAATACGTTTTACAGGAACTGCTCGACACCGGCGCAACCGTCGGCGGCGAGCAGTCGGGACACCTTATTTTTCCCGAAAGAAGCCTTGTCGGCGACGGAATGCTGACGGCTCTTTCTCTTCTCGAAGCGCTGCGGGAAAACAACAAAAGTTTATCGGAAATGAGCCGGGGCTTTACACGCTTTCCGCAAACTTTAGTGAACGTCAAAGTCGGGAAAAAATTGCCGTTTGAAACCATCCCGGAAATTGCCGAAAATGCTGCCGAAATCGAAAAGCAACTGGGCGCAAAAGGCAGACTTCTGCTGCGCTATTCGGGAACGGAAAATCTGGCGCGCGTAATGATTGAAGGCGAACGGCAGGAGCAGATAGAAGCGCAAGCCAATCATCTGGCGGACATTATAAGAAAAAATTTAGGGTAAAATATTTCGTTTTGATCTTAATTCATTTATTTTGATTTTTTACGGAAAAAGCCTTTTTTCCATTTGCCAAGCGCGGAGAAAAAATTGTATATTTATTTCAACTGAAACGGTAGGTGAAACCTTCGTTTCTAGTGATTGCTGGGGTGAGGACAGTAATTACGAATCGGCAGATGCGGCGCACTTCCACGTTGCTTCATCTGCTTTTCTCTTTTTAAACGAGTTATCTTTCCATATTTCTATTCTCCAATCGTAAGCTGAATTTATCTCAATCAATCGTTCGTTAACGAGTATCGATTGCGAATCGAAATCTTTTATATTTGAATGTTCGCGGTTCAAAAACTAATAATTAACTAAAATCAATTTATCTTTCTCTGATTTCAACTCGAAAAGATGAAAAAAAATTCTGTCGTATTAAAAGAATCGGCGCACGCTTACGACGTAAGCATCGAGAGTGATTCATTAAAAAACTGCGGCGATTGGGCGCAAAAATGTTTTGCCCGGCAAGCCGGAAAAATCGTTCTGATTTCAAATAAAAAAGTTTTCGGTCTCTACGGCGAAACGGTCGCGGCAAGTTTGGAAAGGCAAGGTTTTGAAGTGTCTGTCTGGCTGATGCCGGACGGTGAAAAACACAAAAACTTTCGCGTTCTGGAAAAAGCGGTTGAATTTGTCGGCGAAAAAAAACTTAAACGAAACGACGGTATAGTTGCGCTCGGCGGCGGCGTAGTCGGCGATTTGGCGGGTTTTGCGGCGGCGATTTATTTGCGCGGCATCGCTTTTCTGCAAATCCCGACGACGCTTCTGGCAATGATTGATTCGTCGGTCGGCGGTAAAACCGGCGTCAATACCGATTTCGGAAAAAATTTAATCGGCGCGTTTCACCAGCCGAACGGCGTTTTGATTGATGCGAATACCTTAAAAACCTTGCCGCGCCGCGAATTAACCGCCGGTTTTTGCGAAGCGCTCAAACACGGCGCAATCGCCAATCGAGAACTTTTTAACCAAACCGCCGTTTTTTTAGAGAATTTCCGAATAAATCATTTTAAAAATTATTTTGCCGATAAAAAATTTCTCGCTCTACTGGAAAATTTGCTGACGGCGCAAATCGCTTTCAAGGCGGAAATCGTGATGCAGGACGAGCGGGAAGACGCCGACCGGACGGACGCTAAATCACGTAAAATCTTAAACTTCGGACACACGGTCGGTCACGCTCTCGAAAAAG
>JALZOE010000456.1 GCA_030857325.1 Acidobacteriota bacterium | reverse complement strand
CTCGACGCACAAGAAGAAGAGAGTCGGGCGCGGTCCCGGTTCGGGACTCGGCAAAACTTCGGGACGCGGACACAAAGGACAGAAATCGCGTTCCGGCTACAGCCGAAAAATCGGTTTTGAAGGCGGACAGATGCCGCTTCAGCGTCGCTTGCCGAAACGCGGATTTACCAATATTTTCAAAAAACAATGGCTAGAAGTCAGTCTCGCCAAATTGGAAGAAAGTTTCAACGCGGGCGACGAAATTACGCCGGAGATTCTGCACGAACGCGGTTTGATTAAAAAAGCCAAACACGACCTCGTGATTTTAGGAACCGGCGAAATAACGAAAGCCTTAAAAATTTCCGCGCACCGTTTCACCAAAGCCGCAAGGGAAAAAATTGAAAACGTCGGCGGCAGCGCCGTCGCTATCGAAAAATACGAAAACACGGAAAATCAAAGCGTATAGATTTCCGGCTTTAGAATTAACAGCAGAGGAAAAGTATGGAAAAGTTTTTTGCCGCCGTTCAAAATATGCTGAAAGTCCCGGAATTGAGAAAACGTATTCTCTTTATGCTCGGGATTTTGGCGGTTTACCGGCTGGGAGCGCACGTTACCGCACCCGGAATTAATAAGGCTCGTCTCGAACAAGTTTGGGGCGAAGTAGCCGGAACGCTGCTCGGCGTTCTCGATTTATTTTCCGGCGGAAACTTTCGCACGATTTCGGTTTTCGCGCTCGGCGTAACGCCTTATATTACGGCGTCGATTATTATGCAGCTTTTGCCGACACTTTATCCTTCATTGAAAAGAATTAAGGAAGAAGGCGAAGTCGGGCGGCAGAAAATGAATCAATGGACGCGTTATCTGACGGTTGCGATGTGCGCCGTGCAGACGTTTTTCGTCGCCACCTGGCTTAGAAAAAACGGTGTTATCGACGACACTATTCCGGCGACGCTGATGATTGTCGTAACATTGACGACCGGAACGATTTTAGTAATGTGGCTCGGCGAACAAATTACCGACCGAGGAATCGGCAACGGAATTTCGCTTCTTATTTTCGCGGGTATCGTGATTGGATTGCCGCAGGGAATTTTACAAATTTCCGAGCGCGTTCAAAGCGGCGACCCGCTGCAAACGCTCGGCGTTATATTTCTGGTAGTGATAATGGTCGCGCTTATCGCGCTTATCGTCTATGTCGAATCGGCGCGCAGAAATGTGCCGATAAGTTACGCCAGCCGTCGCGTCGGCAATCAAACTTTTCGCGGACAGGAAACGAGTCTGCCGCTGAAAATCAATATGAGCGGCGTTATTCCGGTAATCTTCGCTTCCTCGGTTTTAGCGCTGCCGCAAACGCTCTTTTCGGCGTTTCCGCCCGACCCGAACGCGCCGGATACCGCCTGGAGCAGAGTTTACGACTTTTTCCAGCAGTTTCACGGCGGCGACCCGTATTATGAATTGGTATTTATTTCGCTGATTGTTTTATTTACGTTTTTCTACATAACGATTGTATTTAATACCGACGAAGTTTCGGACAATTTGCGAAAACACGGCGGATTTATTCCCGGCGTTCGTCCGGGAGCGCAGACCGCCGATTATCTCAATACGATTTTAACCAGATTAACGACCGTCGGCGCGATATATCTGGCTTTTATCGCTTTTGCTCCGCAGCTTTTATTGAGCGGGTTCAGAGTCGCCCGCCTGCCGTTCGTCGGCACGTCGGTCGATAATTTTTTAACCGCGACGCCCGGATTAAGCTGGATTCCGACCGGTTTGGGCTATCAGTTCTTTTTCGGCGGAACGTCGCTTTTGATTCTGGTCGGCGTGGCGATGGACACGATTGCACAAATCGAAGCGCAGCTTGTAATGAGAAATTACGAGGGCTTTTTAGGTTCGGGTTCGCAGTTGCGCGGAAGACGAAGTTAAATTCAATTACGAATTACAAATTACGAGATTGAGTAAAAACTAAATCATAATTGTAATTTGAAATTCGTAATTTATTTTATGGATAAGATTATTGTTTTAATCGGCGCGCCGGGCGCGGGAAAAGGAACGCAGGCGCGCCTTTTAGATGAACGGCGCGGGATTCCGCAAATCTCTACCGGCGATATGTTCCGGGAGATGAAAAAAGCCGACACGCCGCTGGCGCGCGAAGTTCAAGCGATTATGAAGGCGGGAAAACTCGTTTCGGACCAATTGACTTTTCAAATCGTTAAAGACAGAACCACGCGTGAAAAGTCGAATTATATTTTAGACGGCTTTCCGCGCACGGCTGTTCAGGCTGAAATGCTTGAAGAATTGGCGAAAGAACAGGACAAAGTGATTCAGGCGATTGAAGTTGACGTGCCGAGAGAAGAATTAACAAAGCGTCTTACCGGTCGCCGGTCGTGTCCGGTTTGCGGCGAAATTTATAATATTTATTCAAAACCGCCGAAACAGGAAAATGTTTGCGATTTTCACGCCGAATCTCAGTTGACGCATCGCGCCGACGACAACGAAGAGAGTGTTTCGACGCGTTTGGCAACTTATGAAAGAGAAACCAAGCCGCTGCTCGAATACTACGAAAAAACCGGACGCTTGAATAAGGTAAACGGCGCGGGCGATTTGGAAGAAATTTACCGCGAAACGGCGGGATTGATTTAAAGAAAAAGGTGTTTGGGAATTCTAAAATCGGCGGTTTTTTCAACAGCTTTACCGGGATTTTTTTAGGAAAGAAGATGATTATCGCAAAATCCGCCAAAGATTTGGACAAAATGCGCGCGGTCGGCGAGCTTGTCGCCGAAATCCGCGAGACTTTGCGCGGAATGGTCAAACCGGGAGTTACGACAATCGAGCTTAACGCTACCGCCGAAAAAATGATGCGTGAAGCCGGAGCGATTCCGAGTTTTATCGGTTATAAGCCGCAAGGTATGACAGCCTTTCCGTTCGCCATCTGCGCTTCGGTCAATGAAGCGATCGTTCACGGATTTTCAAACGCCGCGCCGCTTACCGAAGGCGATATTATTTCGATTGATTTAGCGGCAAAATATAACGGTTTCGTCGGCGATACGGCGATGACCGTTCCGGTCGGAAAAATCAGCG
>JALZOE010000072.1:740-8929 GCA_030857325.1 Acidobacteriota bacterium | reverse complement strand
TTTAATGCCTTTAACTGGGTTCAATTCGGTTTTCCGAACACTCTTTTTACAAGCTCGGGCTTTGGACAAATTAACGGAACCGCTACGCAATATAATCCGAGAAACGTTCAAGTATCGCTGCGCTACGTTTTTTAAAACGCGGCGGCAATCAACAACCTTTATCGCCTGTGATGCCTTTTAAAAGGCATCACAGGCGATTTTTTGTTCGATTTTTCAAAAGGATTTCTTTGGAAAACGAACGCATCGACCAATCAGAGAAATTGAAAAGGCATAGCAAAACGACTTTTTCGACATTCCAAAACGTCGGCATTATTCTTGCACTGAAAATAAACAGTTTTAATTTATTTGCAGTCCTGGAAACTAAAAGCGAAAATTTATTGTATGAACTGCTTACTGTTAAAAAATGCCGCCGCGATTTTGCCGGACAAAACATCTGGAAATATTTCGATTTTGTTGAAAGACACAAAGCTCGCGGAAGTTGTTTTGAAAGATAAAGCGATTGGCGCAGATAAAGTTATTGACCTCGAAGGCGCAATGCTGTGTGCCGGTTTTATCGACGTTCACAATCACGGCGCGGTCGGCATCGATGTCAATACGGCAACCGCGGAAGATTTGAGAAAAGTTTCACGGTTTCTGGCGACCAAGGGCGTTACCGGATGGTTGCCGACTTTCGTTCCCGACGCGACGGAAAATTACCGGAAAGTAATCGACGCGATTGACGAGGCGATGCGAACGCGGGACGAGCGCGAACCGGCGGCGCGGATTTTGGGCGTTCATTACGAAGGCGTATTTGCCAACGAAAAAATGTGCGGCGCGCTTCGTCCCGAATTTTTCAAAACTTTCCGAAACGGCGACGAATTAAATGATTTGCCGACATTGAAAACACCCGGCGCGATTCATTTAACGACGCTCGCGCCGGAGATTGAAAACGGAATCGCGCTCGTCAGGGAATTGAAAAAGCGTAACTGGATTGTTTCAATCGGGCATACGCGAGCCGGTGTCGAAACACTGGATAAAGCATTTGAAGCGGGCGCGAGCCACGTTACGCATCTTTTTAACGCGATGACCGGCGTGCATCACCGGGATTTGGGCGTTGCGGGCTGGGCGCTGACGACGGATGAAGTTTACTGCGAGATTATCGCCGACGGCGTTCACGTCGCCGCGCCGATGCTTTCATTGGCGTATAAAAATAAAACGGCTGAAAAATTGGCGCTCGTTAGCGATTCGGTTGCGCCGACCGGATTGGGCGACGGCGATTTTCAGTTGTGGAATGAAAAAATTACTGTTGCGAACGGCAAAACGCAAAACGAGCGCGGAAGTATTGCCGGCAGCGTCATTACAATGCTCGACGCGGTGAAAATGATGCTTTCACTCGGCATTGCGCCGGAAGAAGTTTCAAAAATGGCGAGTTTCGTTCCGGCAAAAGTTCTCGGCATAGAAAATCAAACGGGTTCGATTGAAACGGGAAAACGCGCCGATTTGGTTGCGCTCGACAAAGCGGGACGCGTTAAATTGACCATTGTCGGCGGGCGAATTGCTTTTAAGGATATGTAATGTTAATCGAATTTTCCTTCGGTTGACGCGTAACCAGAAACAATCCGCCGAAAATTAAAAGCGCGGCGGAAATGACGCGCAGGCTGAATCGTTCATTCAAAAAAATCACGGCGGAAGTAAAACCGATGAGCGGCTGGAGATAAATATAAATTGCCACGACGCCGGGCGAAACGCGCGCCAAAGCCCAGGCGTTCAGATAGTAAGCCAGAATCGTCGGGAAAACGATAATGCCCGCAATCGCCAGCCAAATCCAGCCGGAAACCTCCGCCGAATTTACGCCGCGCATCGAATACGCTCCCAACGGAACGGTAATAATCGAGCCGAATAAAAACAGCCAAGCCATTGACTTTAGAGCGCCGTAATGCTGAATCAACTGCTTGGAGAGGGCGATGTAAGTGGCGTAGAATAAACAATTGACGATAATAAACAAATCGCCGCGCGTCGTGTCGCTGGAAAATGAGGTTTTGGAAGGTTCGACCAAATAGACGACGCCTGCCGCCGCCAGAATTACGCCGAAAATCTTGCGCGCCGACAGCCGGTCAAATTTCAAAACGACGCTGACCAGCAGCGCGAAAATCGGAATCAAAACCGCCAGTAGAGAAGTATTCGTCGCCGTCGTCAACGCCAGCCCGTTGATAAAAAGTATCTGATTGAGAACGACGCCGAGCAGGCTGTAAAGCGCAAACCACCAGTAATGCGATTTTTTATCGAGCCGCAAACCGTCTTTGGACAAAAACTGCAAAAAAACAAACGCCAGCGCCGCGCCGCCGACTCGAAAACCGACCATCGCAAAACTCGGAATCGTCTGCAAAACGTATTTTCCGACGACCGGAAACGCGCCGAAAAATAGCTGCACGCCGACGAGCGCGACGTGCGGCGCATACGATTGATTTGTTTTTAAATCGTTCAAAATTATAGTTTCGCGCAAAAAATAAAGAACGGACAAAGCCGTTCCTTAAATTAGAAAAATTTCAATTTCCCGTTACATCAGCATCAGAATCGGATTCTCCAGCATTTGCTTAAACGTCTGTAAAAACTTCGCGCCCGTCGCGCCGTCGATAACGCGGTGGTCGCACGACATCGTTACGTTCATTATGTTTCTGACGACGATTTCGCCGCTCCGCACAACAGCTTTCTCGGTCGCGCCGCCGATTGCTAAAATTGCCGCTTCGGGCGGATTGATGATTGCCGTGAACTGCTCGATGCCGAACATTCCCAGGTTTGAAATCGAAAACGTCGCGCCGGTATATTCTTCGGGCTGAAGTTTTTTCTCGCGCGCCCGCGCCGCCATTTCTTTTATTTCTTTCGATATTTCCGAGATGCCTTTGCGGTTTGCCGAGCGGACGACCGGCGTAATCAAACCGTCTTCGACGGCGACGGCGACGCCGATGTCCGCGTCCTCGTAAAATCGAATCGTCTTGTCCTGATAAGAAGAATTGGCAAACGGATGTTTTTGCAGCGCGCTGGCGGCGACTTTGACGATAACGTCGTTGACGCTGACTTTTTCATCATCCTTTAAACTGCCGTTAATTTGTTTGCGAAACTCAAGCGCCTTGTCCATTTCAATCTCGACGGTTAAATAAAACGTCGGAATCGGACCGATTGACTGCGCCAGACGCTGCGCGATAACCTGCCGCATTTTTGAAGTATTTTCCTCGCGGAAACGCGACGCTCCCATCACTTGCGGAGTTTGGATTGCGGATTGCTGATTTTGCGCGTATTCTTCAACGCCTTCCGCTTGCTGACGACTGACGGCTGACCCCTGACCGCTGTTCTGCATCGCCGTTTCGATGTCGCGCTTAATTATGCGCCCGCCGGGACCCGAACCTTTGATTGATTTGAGGTTGACGTTATTTTCCAAAGCCATCCGCGCCGCAATCGGCGAGACAATCAATCTGCCTCCGTTGCTGTCGTTTGAACCGGATTTCTGTTCGGTTGTTTGGCTTTGCGTCTGTGCGTCTTCAACCGCATCGGGACGCTGATAGTCATAGCTTCGACCTTCGGTTTCGGTTACGTTTTGCACCAATTGTTCGGCGGAAGCGGTTTGTCCGATTGAATTTCGAGTTCCAGTCTGCGCCGTTTCCTTCGGCTGCTCGATTGGTTTTTCTTCCGGTTTCGCCGCCGCGCCGTTTGAATTGCCGTTGCCGCCGATTTCGCCCAAAAGAGCGGAAATGTCTTCGCCCGCCGCGCCGATAATCGCAATCGGCTCGCCGAGCGCGGCGGTATCGCCGCCCGCTTTGATGATTTTCAAAAGCGTGCCGCCCGAAAGCGCGGTCATCTCCATCGTCGCCTTGTCCGTATCGACTTCGGCAATCGTTTCATTCGCCTCAAACGTGTCGCCTTCGTTTTTCAACCAACGCGAAATCTGACCTTCTTCCATCGTCGGCGAGAGCTTCGGCATTAAAAATTTTTCAGCCATAATTACAAATCTGTTTCGTTTAGTTCAGCCTGTTTCAAGAAATGTCGAAGCAATCCGACTTTTAATGATTGATTTTTATGAACGGGAACGGAAATTCTCACATTGCTTACCGGTTTCCCAAATATATGATGACTACCTTGCACGCGCAAAAGAGTCCAGCCGTTTTTCTCAAGCAGTTTGGCAAATTCCTTTCCCGAAACCGATTTCATACCGCAATTTCCAAAATTTTGCCATTTGCTCCGACATCGAGTTTCGTTAAATCCACCGACAAACAGCCTTCGACCGCTTCGTAAAGATTTTCGAGCAATTCCTCAAAAGTTTCGCCCTGCGTCGCGCAGCCTTCAATCGCCGGAACTTCCGCCCAGTATCCGCCTTCTTCCGCCTGGTGAACGACAACTTTTAATTTCATATATAACAAACTTCCTTGATTGCCGCGACAATCTTTTTCACATCCGGCAAAGCTAATTCTTCGAGGTTTTTCGCATACGGCATCGGCGCTTCGGCACAGGAAATTCTTTTAACCGGCGCGTCGAGATAATCGAAAGCGCGTTCCATAACCTGATGCGAAATTTCCGCGCCGACCGAGGCGAAAGCGTGCGATTCTTCGGCGATGACGAGACGATTCGTTTTCTTGACCGATGCGACAATCGTGTCGATGTCGAGCGGTTTTATCGTGCGCGGGTCGACGACTTCGATTGAAACGTCGAATTCTTTTTGCATTTGTTCGGCGGCTTGCATCGCCAGCGGAACGGTCATCGAACGGGCGACGATTGTGCAGTCAGAACCTTCACGTTTAACATCGGCGACGCCGAGCGGAATCGTAAAATCGTCGTCTTCCGGCACTTCGCCCTTGATGCCATACATTCTTTCCTGTTCGAGGAAAACGACCGGATTATCGTCGCGGATTGCAGATTTTAACAAACCTTTGGCGTCCGCCGGTGTTGACGGCATCACGACTTTCAAGCCGGGAAAATTTGCGTAAAACGCTTCGAGCGCCTGCGAATGCTGCGATGAAACCTGATAAGCTGAACCGTTCGGACCGCGAAAAACAATCGGGACCTTAAATTGCCCGTTCGACATATACAGCATTTTGGCGGCATGATTGATAATCTGGTCGGCGGCGAGAATCGAAAAGTTAAACGTCATAAACTCGATGACGGGACGCAATCCAGCCATCGCTGCGCCGACGCCGACCGCCGCGAAACCGAGTTCGGTAATCGGCGTGTCAACCACGCGCTTGTCGCCGAACTCTTTCCAAAGCCCGCGCGTAACTTTATAAGCGCCGTCGTATTCGGCGACTTCTTCGCCCATTATAAAAACGTTTTCGTCCCTGATAATTTCTTCGCGCAGAGCTTGGTTGAGCGCGTCGCGGATTGTTAAAACTGCCATAAATTATTTTGTAAATTCCAATTCTTTTTCTTCTTTAGCCCAAGCCGGTTTCAAATCGTGGTAAAGAACGTCCGGGTCAATATCTGCGCCGTTTTCCCAAACGATTGTTCCCATTCGCTCGTCAACCCGAACGGCGCGAAACTCAGTTTGATTTTGGCGCAAACTTTCAAAAATTCTGCCGCGCAAAAACGGTTTGAGGTCAATTTCGCAGTTCGTTCCATCGGCAAACTTTATTGAAACGACAAAATCTTTTAGAGGTTTTACGGATTTGATTCTAACTAATTTCATATCTAAATCGGGAAATTGAACTTGTCGGGGATTAAATTAATCGGGTTTCTCTTCAACCGGAAAACATTCTTCTTGATTTTCTTTACCGCGTTTTGCTTTCTGCTTTTTAAAAAAAAATTCTAAGCCTTCGTCTCCTTCCAAAAACGCTAAATAACCTTCCGTTATTGGCAAAACTTCCGTTGTTTTCCCAGCCTTTAAATCTTCTAAATTTTTCGTCAGTTTCTGTTCAAGAGTTTCTTCTTTGTTTTTGTAAAACTTTATTCCTCTGGACATTTTCTAAAATCTCCATTGATTGTTTATTGATGTAGTGTCCCCAAAATACAAAATTATTAAGAGTAAACGTCAGTAAATAATTCTCTTTCGTCGGGAAGCGGGCTTTCGTCGGCAAATTTCACGGCTTTTTCAACCGCGTCTTTCGCGCGCGCTTCGATTTCGTCGTAATCTTTGTCGCTGATAACTTTCGCTTCGGTCAAACTTTGTCGGAAAAGAAAAATCGGGTCGCGTTCCTGATATTTTTTGATTTCTTCGGACGTGCGGTATTTTCCCGGATCGGACATCGAATGTCCCATAAAACGGTAACAGCGAATTTCTAAAAGCGTCGGCGAGCCGTCTTTTCTAGCGCGTTCGATTGCTCTTAATGTTGCTTCACGAACGGCTAAAACGTCCATTCCGTCAACAAATTCGTTTGCTATTCCGTAGGCTTCGGCTTTTTGGGCGACGCTCGAAATCGACATCGCGCGTTTTTGCGACGTTCCCATTCCGTATTGGTTGTTTTCGCAAATGTAAATGCAGGGAAGTTTCCACAATGCCGCCATATTCAGCGATTCGTGGAACATTCCCTGATTGACCGCCGCTTCGCCGAAAAAGCAGAGCGTAACATTATCTGTTCCTTTATATTTCTGCGCGTAAGCCATTCCCGTGCCGACGCCGATTTGCCCGCCGACAATTCCGTGTCCGCCGAAAAATCCCTTTTCTTTGGAAAACATATGCATCGAACCGCCTTTGCCGCCGACGTTTCCGCCCGCTCTGCCGTAAAGCTCAGCCATTACCGCTTCAGGGCTGATGCCTTTGACCATCGCCTGAACGTGGTCGCGGTATGCGGAAATGACGTAATCATTGTCGTCGCGCAACGCCATCATCGAACCGATGCCGACGGCTTCCTGCCCGATATACAGATGACAGAAACCGCCGATTTTTCCGATACGATAAACTTCGGCGCATTTTTCTTCAAAACGTCTGCCGAGAACCATTTGGTAAAGCATCGCTTTCAAAAGCTCAGGCTCAACCGATTTTATTGAAGATTTCTGGTGCTGCTTGCGTTCCTGATGCTCGTTTTTGGCAACTTTCGGATTAACCTTATCGGTCAATTCGGCTGAATCGCCGTTTTTAGCAATTTTATTTTCCGGCTTGACTGCTCCGTTATTTGAGCTTTTGCTGGTTTTGGTCGTCGATTTGCGGCGTGTCGCTGAATTTGGCAAAATTATCTCCTCCGCGCCCGTTTTATGTAAAATGAATGTAAAAATCTATAATAGCTTTGTAAAAATTATAAGCGACGAGCGGTGAATTGTGCAAAAACGTCGGTGCAATTATAAAAAATTTGGAATAAAGCATCTTAAAATCGCCTTTTAATCGAAGATACGGCAAAATAATAAAAGGAATCGGCATCAAATCAATCGAAATTATGTTCCAAAAAATCCGGTCTAAAATTTTTATACTTTTGTTTGGCGCTTTTATTGTTTTTCCAATCGCCGGTTTTGCACAAAATCCGGTTTCGTGGTCGCTCGAATCCGAAGCAAAAGGCAAAACATTAAAATCCGGCGAGAAATTCAAAGCTAAACTCAAAGCGCGGATTGAAAACAATTGGTATCTTTACGCGGTCGAGCAACCGGAAGGCGGTCCGTATCCGACGCGCATTTCGATTGCCGAAAATCTGCCTTTCAAAATTGACGGCAAAAGCGAATCGCCCGTGCCCATAACGAAATTCGACCCGAATTTTAATTTAGAAACAAAATATTTTGCGGAACAGGCGGAATTTAACTTGCCGGTTTCCGCAACTGCCGAAACAAATGCCGATGAATTGGCGGTAAATGTGAAATACCAGGTTTGCGACGACAAAGTTTGTCTGCCGCCGAAAACGGTAAAAGTTTCGTTTGCCGGATTTGAAGATGCGAGGAAAAGCAGTCGGCAGTCAGCAGTCGGCAGCCGGCAAACGACGCCCGGAAATCAAACTTTGATTTCCGGCAGCGAACCGCAAACGCCAACTTTCGCCGACTCTCAAAACTCTATAAACCCTATAAACTCTACAGACTCGCTCTGGTCTTTCCTATGGCTGGCGGTAACGCTCGGCGCGCTGTCGCTTTTGACGCCGTGCGTTTTTCCGATGATTCCGATTACGGTTTCGTATTTTACCAATCATTCGGCGGGCAATCGCGGCAAAGCCGTCCGAATGGCGACGGTTTATTCTCTAGGAATTATTGGAACTTTTACTTTAATCGGAATGTTGCTGGCGATTTTCGTCGGCGCGGCGGGGATTACGCTT
>JALZOE010000072.1:0-730 GCA_030857325.1 Acidobacteriota bacterium | reverse complement strand
TCTGTTGATTGCGGGAATTTTTCTGTTTTTTGCCTTTAATCTTTTCGGCGCGTATGAAATCGCCGTTCCGACAAGCGTTTTAACAAAGCTCGATAATTTAACCAGAAGCAGAGAAGGCGAAGGCAGCGGAATCGTCGGCGCGCTGCTGATGGGTTTAACTTTTTCTCTGACTTCATTTACCTGCA
Source organism: Acidobacteriota bacterium (assembly GCA_030857325.1). Taxonomy (GTDB): domain Bacteria; phylum Acidobacteriota; class Blastocatellia; order Pyrinomonadales; family Pyrinomonadaceae. The sequence goes on along the minus strand of JALZOE010000072.1, from coordinate 545 downwards.
CGTCGCCGTTTGTCGGCACGATTCTGGTTTCGGCTTCGCAGGGAAACTGGCAAATGCCGCTTGTCGGAATGCTCGCTTTTTCGAGCGTTTTCGCGCTTCCGTTTTTCGTTCTCGCCCTTTTGCCGCAATACGTTTCGCAGTTGCCGCGCGCGGGCGGCTGGATGAATTCGATAAAAGTCGCGATGGGTTTTCTGGAAATCGCGGCGGCGATGAAATTTCTCTCGAACGTCGATTTAATCTGGAAATGGGAAATTTTTACGCGCAATTTCGTGCTGTCGATTTGGATTGCCATCGGCGTAATTCTGGCGATTTATTTACTTGGAAAATTCCAACTGCCGCACGATACAAAGCCCGAAAGAATCGGCGCGATTCGCGTCGTTTCGGCGATTTTAAGTTTAGCGATTAGCTTTTATCTTTTAACCGGACTTTTCGGCGCGCGCCTCGGCGAACTCGAATCTTTTCTGCCGCCGGAAACCGAAACTTCCGGAAACTTTTTTAATAAACCGGACGCCGAAAAGCTACGCTGGATTGATAACGATTTAGAC
>JALZOE010000455.1 GCA_030857325.1 Acidobacteriota bacterium | reverse complement strand
GATTCCGGCGGCGTTCGGTCTGCTTTTGCTGCTTTTCGGTTTGATTGCCCAATCGAAAGAAAATCTTCGCAAACATCTGATGCACGCGGCGGTTCTCGTCGGTTTAATCGGCTTTTTGATTCCGACTGTGCGGCTTGTATCGCAGGCAAGCAATATCACGGTTTCGCTGGCTGTTTTGTCGCAGGCGGCAATGGCGATTGTCTGCCTGTTTTTTGTAATTCTGTCGGTTCAATCGTTTGTCAACGCGCGCCGCAGCCGGACGATTGACGTTTAGACCGTCGCCGGCAGACTGATTTCGATTAGCAAACCGCCGCTCGTATTGCGCGCCCGAATCGTGCCTTTGTGCGCGTGAACGGCGCGTTCGGCGATTGCCAAACCCAGACCGATACCGCCGGTTCGCCGGTTGCGGTCTTCGCCGACGCGGTAGAACGGGCGAAAAAGATTTTCGAGTTCACTTTCGGGAACGCCCGCGCCGTAATCTTTGACGGTAACAAAAGCGTTTCCGTCCGCATTTTTGAGCGCGATTTCAACCGTCGTTTCTTCCTTCGTATAGCGAACCGCGTTACGGACGACGTTTTCAATCGCGCTTCGCAGAAGATTTTCGTTACCCGCGATTTTACACGCCTGATTCTCGATAATCCCGACGGCTTTATTTTTTCCTTTCGCTTCAAAATCGGCGTCCGCTGCAATCTGTTCAACCAAATCCGACAAATTAATCTTGTTTTTTTCAAAAACCGGCGCGCCGCTTTCGAGTTTTGAAAGCACGAGCAGGCGCGAAATCATTTCGTTGAGATTGTTCGATTCCCTTTCTATCCGGTCGAGCGGCGACACGTTTTCGTGGTCGGTTTTCTGTTTCGCCAGTTCGAGCGCGACGTTGAGGCGCGCCAGCGGCGAGCGCAATTCGTGCGAAACGTCCTGCGTCAGACGCTTTTGCGAGATTAGCAGATTTTCGATTCTCTCCGCCATCTCGTCAAAATCTTCGGCAAGGCGGGCAAGCTCGTCGCGCCGCCGCCCGATTTCCGGCGCAACGCGCGTCTGCAAATCGCCGCCCGCGAATCTCTGTGTTGCGCGGCGCAGTTTCGCAATCGGCGAAGTCAGATAGCGCGCCAAGCCGTAACAGCCCAAACCGGCGGTAAAAACGATTGCCAGAATCTGCAAAATTCTCGTTCTCAAATCGGGAAAAGACTGATACTGCGGGCGTCTTAAATGCGCGATGAAAACGAATTTTTCGCCTCTTCCGATTTGTATCTTGTTAGCGGCAAAGGTTTCATTCGGCAAAACTCTGAATTCCGTCTTGTCGCTCAAAAGCGCGTTATTGAAAAGATTTTCCGGCAGCTTATCGATTTTTTTTCCCGCAATTTGCCCGCCGTTCGCGTCGAAAAAACCGGCGGCGTTGATTCGTTCCGAGGTTTGCAGTCTCGCCAGATATTCTTCCAGCCCGCTCAGACCTTCGTTTCGATAAATCTGCGCCGCCGTCTGTGAATTTAGATTGACCGATTCGGCAATAAAACTCTGAAACTGCCTGCCGAAATTCTCAGGCTGCGTTGACCAGTTTATAAAACTGACCGCGCCGACCACCAGCGCAATCGAGAGCCAGAACCAGAGAAAAATTTTTAAGAATAAACTCATTTCATTTATCATTCAGCATTTAACATTTATCATTTTGTCGATTTTTTTTGAGTCTGAACTTATTACAAACGTGTCAATGTTAAATGCTGAATGATAAATGTTAAATGCTAAATGTCCAATGTATAAATATATCCGACCGAGCGAATGGTTTTGATTCTGTCCTCGCCGCCCGCGCGCGTTCCGAGTTTTTTTCGCAGATTGCTGATATGCATATCGAGACTTCTATCGAAGGGCGAAAGTTTCCGGTCGAGAACGACAACGCTCAAATCTTCTTTTTTAACGATTTTCCCGGCTTCTTTTGTCAGCGCGGCAAGCAAATCGAATTCAACCGCCGTCAAATTTAATTCTTCGCCCGCCAATTTTGCCGAGCGCGCCGAAGCCGAGATTTCAATTCCGTCAATCTGAATTTTGTCCGTTTTATTCGGCTCGCTTTCTTCATTCCCCGGAACGCGGCGTAAAATTGCGCGAATTCTGGCAGCCAATTCGCGCGGATTAAAAGGTTTCGGCAGATAATCGTCCGCGCCGATTTCCAGCCCGACGATTCTTTCCATATCGTCGCCGCGCGCCGTCAGCATTAAAACCGGAAGTTTCGAAGTTTTACGCAGCTCGCGCAAAACGTCGAAACCGTTTATTTTCGGCATCATTACGTCCAAAGTCAGCAAACCAAATTCACCGCTTCGCGCCTTTTCCAAACCGGCGGCTCCGTCGTGAACCGCTTCGACGGCGAAACCCTCGCTTGTTAAATACTCGCTTACGAGTTCGCACAATTCTTCGTCGTCGTCTATAAGAAGTATTTTGTCCATATCAAAAATATTTTACGTTAAATTTTCGCTGCGCGCCCGACTTTTACATTTCTTTACAGACCTTTGCCGGAATCGGGCGTAATTTTGCCCGCCGTAATTCATCGAATTGACATTTAACCGATAAACCTTTAGAAACAATATAAAAATGCCGACAAACATTACACAGGTTGAAGACGCCGAACGCAGTAAAACTTTTTTGCGCGTCGAAGGCGCGATGACTTTGCGCGACGCCGTTCTGCTGGAAAAAATAGCGCTCGATTTGCGCGCGCGGCTCGATAAAAATTTGACGCTCGATTTTGCCGACCTTCATTTTATGGACAGCGAAAGCGCGCCGGTTTTAAGGCGGCTCGAACGCGAACATAAATTTGAAATCGAAGGAATGGAATATTTTCTGCAAAAAATCGTCACGGAAGTCGAAAAATAATTTAGAAAATAATTTATAAGCAATGAAAGTCGAAGAAATCGCCCGCCTTCTAAGCGGAAAGCTGCGCGCGGGCGGCGAGACGGAAATTTACCGCGCGACAGGCATCGGGACGGCGGCGGAAAACGAAATTTCATTCGTCGAAAAAGCCGAATTAGCCGCGCAAGCTCAAAACACGAAGGCTTCGTGTTTAATCGTTCCCGAAAAT
>JALZOE010000454.1 GCA_030857325.1 Acidobacteriota bacterium | reverse complement strand
GCGCCGCGTCCGTGCCGTTCATCGGGTCGGTTTCAACGATTTCCGCGCCGTAGATTTTCAAAATTCGCTTGCGTTCGACGCTCGCGTTTTTGGGCAGACAAAGCGTAACTTTATAGCCGCGAGCCGCCCCAATCATCGCGTAAGCGATTCCGGTATTGCCGCTGGTCGCGTCAAGAATCGTTTTGCCGCGCGTCAATTTTCCGTCGCGCTCGCCCGCCAGAATCATCGCCAGCGCCGGGCGGTCTTTAACCGAACCGCCCGGATTTAAATGTTCGGCTTTGGCATAGATTTCAATGTTTGCGGGCAAATCTTTGACAACGCGGCGCAGTCGAATCAAAGGCGTGCTGCCGATTTGCTTTTCCAGAAAGAGACTGCTTTCAATCTCGAAATTTGTCGCCGCTTCTAAAGCCTTCATTTTGCTCCGCTTTTCTACCTAAAAAAGAAAATCGAGCGTGAATTTCATTGTTGGATTCACGCTCGATTGAATTTTTCGCTCATTGCGATTACCGCTTAATTTTCATCTGTAATCGCCGCGCAAATATTCAACTCGCTCGATTTCATACAGCAGCAGCAGTAGATTTCAATAATGCGCGAAAATTTATTCATCATTTAATCTTTACTTTAAATTCTTTAATCGAAATTGAAGTATAAAATTCTGATTGTGTATTCGTCAAATCTGTTTGATTCTACGATTCTCTAAACGCGCCGCGTTGTTTAAGAATTGCCCGTAATTTTCAAATTACCGGTTTCGTTTTCGCCGCTCGATTTTCTAAGGCGCAAAAGGTTTAAACGCTTTTCGTCGGCTTGCAGAATTTCGACTTCAAGCCCGCGAACCTTCAATTTTTCACCTCTTTTCGGCACGTATCCGGCTTGACTGGTAATCAGTCCGGCAATGGTCGTAAAATCGTCGTCCTCGATTTCCATATTGAAAACGCGCTCGATTTTGTCGATTTCCGTCGAGCCGAGAACGTCGTAATAACCGCCTTCGCTTTGGATAATTTCGACGACTTCTTCTTCGGTGTCTTCGTCTTCGATTTCGCCGACGATTTCTTCGAGAATATCTTCAACCGTTATCAAACCGGCAACACCGCCGTATTCGTCAACGACGACGGCGACTTGAAAGCGATTGGTCTGCATAATCTTCAGCAGTTCGGCGGCGGATTTAGTTTCCGGCACGAAATACGCCGGGCGCAGAAGATTTTCGATTGTCTCGTTTTCCCTGCCGTCCGCCCACGCGTTCAAAAGGTCGCGCACGTAAATGACGCCTTCGATATGGTCAATCGATTCGCGGTAAACCGGCAGGCGCGAATACTTTTCTTCGATTATCAAATCCCGCGCCTGTTTAACCGTCGCGGTATTCGGAACTCCGCAAATCTCGGTGCGCGGCGTCATAATCTCACCGGCGCGGGTTTCGGAAAACTCGAACATCGTTTCGATAAGTTCGCGGTCTTTTTCCTCGATAATGCCTTCGGCTTCGCCCATTTCGATAAGCGCATGAATGTCTTCGGCGTTATCTTCCTTTTCAGCTTCGGTCGGCGGCTGGTTCGGAATAATCGTGTTCTCAACCGGAGAATTGTCACGGGTGAAAAAATGAAACGGGTCGGCGACATTCGAGAGCAGCAGGTAGACCGGACGCGCGACGGGCAGCAGAAAAAGAAGTTTGTTTTCCGGGTTTTTCCAGGTGATAAAACGCGGAATTATCTGGCGAAAAACCAGCGACGCAATCAAACCGACGGCGAGCGACACCAGCAGTAATTGGATTTTGTTCTGGAAAAAATTATAAACAATCAAAGTTACCAGAACCGAAAAAACAATCAGCAAAACCTGTATCGCCGCCGAGAGAGCAAACCGAAAACGCGGGCGATTTTCCAGAATAACGTGCAGAAATTCGACCGACTTTCGGCGCGGACTGTCTTCCAAATCAGACGACAGACGCCTGAGAGATACGTCGCTCAATTGCGAAAAAGCCATATCAATCGTCGCCAGAAAAACGAGCGCAACCAGAATTAAAACGGCGACGCCTATCTCAATTTCCATACATCTTTACATTTAACATTTACCATTTGCCACTTACCATTTGCCTTCCGTTCAATGATAAATGTTAAATGTTAAATGATACGCCCTGCCGCGTGTTTGTCTAAAAGCAGAAAAAGATTGCCGTTTCGCGGTGTAACCATTTGCGACGGAAGTTTTTCCGGCTCGATTTCACCTTCCAGAACTTCGCGCAGAACTTCGGCTTTTTTCTCGCCCGCGATTAAAAACATTACATTCGCCGCATTGTTTATCGAAGGATATGTGAGCGTCAAACGAGTCGCGCCGAGTTTTTCGACCGGATTGGCGACGGAAATTTTTTCGATTTCGTTCAACGCTTCGGTGTGCGGAAACAGCGAAGCCGTGTGTCCGTCCTCGCCCATTCCGAGCAAAATCAAATCGAAACGCGGAAATTGATTTTCGCTTAAATTAAAAAAATTCTTTATCTTCTCCCCGTAATCTTCGGCGATTTCTTCCGCGTTTTCGAGTTCCGTCCGCCAGCGAAAAATGTTTTCCGGCGAAATTTCCAGCGGTTTTAACAAATTTTCGTTCGCCGTCCGAAAATTACTTTCTTCGTCGTCGGGCAAAACGTTTCTTTCGTCGCCGAAAAAGAAAAAAACCTTTGTCCAATCAACAAGAGTGCGAAATTTGTCCGTCGCCAAAAGTCGATAAAGTCCTTTCGGTGTCGAACCGCCCGCCAGAGCGACCGAAAATTTCCCCTTTTTTTTAATCGCATCGCGCGCAATCGAAACGAATTTCGCCGCCGCGAGTTTATTTAACTCGGCGGTGTCGGAAGCGATTATTTTTTCGCTCGTCAATTGCCGTAAAAAAGATTTGTAATTCAAAATTCAATCGATAAATGCTAAATGCTGAATGTTAAATGTTTCAGTCGTTTTTCCATTTGCGCCCGTCGTTCGCCAGAAGCTCGTCGGCTTCCGCCGGTCCCCACGTTCCGGCTTCGTAATTCGGAAAATCGCGCGCCGGAATCGCCTGCCACACGTCCAATACCGGCGAGACGATGCTCCAACTC
>JALZOE010000071.1 GCA_030857325.1 Acidobacteriota bacterium | reverse complement strand
CGTTCAAAATGTCCGCGCGTTCAATGGCTTGCGTGGTGGCGTTCGGTTGAATGTCGATGCAGACGAGTTTGGCGTCCCGGTTGCGGGATTTGAACTCGTTCCACTGTTTCATCGTCTGCGTTCCGCCCACGTGCCGCGAGCGGTTTGAATCAATCCACGATTCGTTATCGGAAACGTAAATTATCAAATCGCCCGTCGCTTTTTTGTGGTTCAGGGAAACGAGCGGCGCGGAGCAGTTCGTTCCGCCCGACGGCAGAGCGGCGAGCTTCTGCGCGTTCGTCATCACTGAATCGCGCGGGTTGAGCGACGCTCCGACGATGTGGTCTGAAAACGGGATGACTTGCGCCGACGGATTTTTGCGAAGAATCGCCGCCGCAATCAGAGCCGCAACGTCGATACAGCGCACCTTTGAGGTCGCGCCCGTGCGATAGCCCGTAACCGCCGAGTGCATCGAGCCGGAAATGTCCGGGAAAACGTAAACTTTCCCGTCGATTTTCGGCACGTTTTCGGTAGCGATTTCCATCGCGTCCTGTAACGCTTCGGTAATCTTACGCGGAATCAGCGCGTTGTTTGAAGCCGCCGTGTAAGCGGTCAGCAGTTGATACGGAAACAGGCGCGCTTTGCGAATCGCTTCGCCGTCGCGCAGACGATTAGCGACGAGTTCAACCATTTCGGCATTTTGGAAAACTCCGTGACGCTGGAAAGTGTTGAGATTCATTCGCGTCATCTGCCAAGCCGCGTTACGCGCGATTTCCGTCCATTCCTTTGTCGAAATCGGCAGAGCCGTCAGCATTTGAAACGGAACAACGGGAACTTCAATCGAGTCGCCGTTTTTGAAACGCTCGAACGCTCGGACGATTTCCGGCAATTTGTCGGCGTCGATGTCGCGCCCGATAAAATAACCGTAAAGCGCCGCGCGTTCCGCGTCTTTCGGCTTCGGGTGAACCATTTTCAAAACGTCGGCAAACGACGGCGCTTGCCCGACCGATTGTTTGAAAATCTGTTCGGCTTTTCGAGCCTCAAACCATTCGCGCACCAGACGTTTCGGCAGAGAACCGAGCGATTTACGCCCGACCGCGCCCGAACGCATAATCTGCACAAAATTTCGCAGCATTTTTCCGTTGTCGATAACACGCGGAAAAGTTTTTTCAAACAACGCTTTATCCTTTGTCGAAAGAACGGCGACGAGAAAAGCGGGCATATCTTTCATAAAGCCTTTCTCGCGGGCATAAACAGCAGTTTTTGCGACAAATTCCGCATCGACTTCATTTGCCAGCGAGAGAACTTTCTCAAGCTGTTCGCCAGCGTCGGCATAAAAAGTGTGATTGAAACAACCCGTCGCGGCGTATTGCGCGAGAGCCTGTTTCGGCGAAAGTTTATAAGCCGTTCCGCCCGCTTCATTTACGGCGTCGGCTTTCGGCGTGAATATTCCTTTAACGGTTTGAAATAGATTTTTATTCGACATAATTTCCTCCAAAATCGGTTTCAAGTTTCTGGTTTCTGGTTTCAAGTTAAGCCGTTCGCCAAACCAGAAACCAGAAACTTGAAACTAGAAACTTTATAAAAGCAGCGACAAGTTTTGCTGAAACATTTTTCGTTGCTCTACCAGACTGAGCTACGCTTTGCCGAAGCAAAACGGCTGGATTTGAACCAGCGACCGACGCATTACAAATGTAGTTTCAACAGCATTCGCTGCAAAAGATGAAACGGCGACAAGATTTAATGAAACGTATTTTCGCGCTCTAACCTCTGAGCTACTTCCCGCCAAAAAAATCAGGAAGGTCGGACTCGAACCGACGACCTCGCACTCCGAAGGTGATGTAGTTCCATCGGCATTCGCCGTAAATCAGTGAAAAACTAAAAGTGAAAAGTGAAAAATTACTGGTGTTTTGTAACCCGCTTTTCATCAATATTCTGGTAGGTCGGGTGGGATTTGAACCCACGCTCCCTCACTTAAAAGGCGAGTGCTTTAACCGGCTAAGCTACCGACCTGTAAGAATTGCAAAATTAAAAATGTAAAATTAAAAAATCAAAACAATTTTGCATTTTACATTTTTAATTTTGCATTGATTTTGGCGGGACTGACGGGAATCGAACCCGCACCTTTCCGATAGACAATCGGACGCACAGCCTTTGTGCTTCAATCCCTGAAATTGGCTGACGGAGCGGGACTTGAACCCGCGACTTTCGCTTTAACAGAGCGACACTCTAACCGACTGAGTTACCCGTCAATAAAAAATGAACAATTTACAATCCTCAAAATAGGTAGGCAAACGCGGCGAAAAAAAATGCATCGGCGGACAAAAGACAAGTGTGTTCGTTGCGAACAAAGGAATGATAAATCAACATTCTTTTGTCCTCGCAAATCTTTCGCCGGCGTTTGTTTTCGGTAGGATTGTTTTTTGAAAAAAGTTGAATTGGGGCAACAGGAGTCGAACCCGTAATCTCGCGGTAATCCGCCGCTAATATCGCTTATAAAACGACTGTTTTACCATTAAACTATGCCCCGATGACTAAATGGTTGCGGAGACAGGATTTGAACCTGTAATCTTCGGTTTATGAGACCGACATTTTAATCCGTTTAAACTACTCCGCCAAAATATTTAAGAAATTCTAATAGCCGGTGTCGGATTTGAACCGACGACCTGCGGTTTAGAAGACCGCCGCTCTTATTCCGCTGAGCTAACCGGCTAAAAATTTGGTGGACGGTGTTGGTATCGCGCCAACCTTTTCGGCTCTTCAGACCGACGCTAATCTGTCTCAGCTAACCGTCCGTGTAATTAACCCGCCGCCGCTTTAACTTTCGGTTTCGGCTTGACGATTTTGCGGGCTTCGATTTGTTTGACTTCGATTTCAATCGTCTCGCGCACGGCGTTGACGATTTCTGCAATGCGTCTGATTTTATAAAGACTGTTGGCGCACCCTTCTTTTGAACTCAAATTAAAATCGAAAGAAACGTGCCGGTAACAGTCGGCTAAAACCAGTTCAATCCAGCCGGAATAATCGTTATCGTCGTTGTCCGGCGTCTCACTCATATCTTCGACGATGCCGATGGCAAACGCCCGCATATCCAAATCGCGGTTTAGAAACATTCGTTTTCGCACGTGATATTTCGCGCGCTGTTTTCTGCTCATTGTTTTTTCCTCTCAAATTAGGTTTTCTGAAAAATTTGTTAAAAAATTTCAGAAAACCTATGAAAAATTAATAATTCATAGCTTCATCGTTTCGACCTCCTTAAATTTATTCTCAATCATAATTTTTACTCCTTCGGTTTATTTGAAAATTTGGGTGGATTGACGAGATTTGAACTCGCAGTCGCCGCATTCACAGCGCGGTGCTTTGCCGGTTAAGCTACAATCCACAGAAAAAAAGTTTGGGCGACAAAAGGGAAGCGACGTTTTTTACCTGAGCTATATTTGCCGAAGCAAACAGCCGGAATCGAACCGGCGACCTTTTAATTTTTTAATCAAACGCTCTGACCGTTAATGTAGTCGTCTTCGGCATTCGCCCGAAATGTTTTGACGGAGAGAACAGGAGTTGAACCTGCAAGGGAATTTCCCGACGGTTTAGCAAACCGCTGCGGCTACCGTTTCGCCATCTCTCCGCAACTAATAATTGGAGCGAGCAGTCGGAATCGAACCGGACAATTAACGGTTTTGCAGACCGCCGCCTTATTCCATTTGGCTATGCTCGCAAATATTTGGCAGGGACGGCGGGACTCGAACCCGCTACTTTTAGCTTGAAGGGCTAACTGCTCGACGCTTTGCATTCGTCCCCTTGGAAAAAAAGTGCGCGTGAAAAGATTTGAACTTTTACATAAATTGGGTTTAAGCCAATTGCCTCTGCCGTTGGGCTACACGCGCGAAATGAAAAATAAATACTCGCGGCAAGATTTGAACTTGCACGTAAATAGTTTTTGAAACTATCGCCTCTTCCGTTTGGGCTACGCGAGCGTAGAGATTTTCGATTTGCGATTGACGATTTGTGATTTTGTTATGCCGTTCAGTTTAATGACAAATTGCAAATCGTAAATCGCAAATTACTTTGGTGTCGAAGACGGGATTTTCACCCGCACGAGTCTCGTTCTCACAAAGTCGGGTTAAAAAACTTTGTGCGTCTCATCATTCCGCCACTTCGACGTGAAAAATTTAATGCCGACGGCGAGAGTCGAACTCGCAAAAACTCGTTCCTAAGACGAGCGCCTTTGCCGTTTGGCTACGTCGGCAGAATAGAAAATTATTTTGTAAAGAATAAAAACAATGCGAAAATAAAAATCTGTGAGGAAATTTATGAACGGAAAATCTTTGCCGAGCTTGTTACTCATCTTTTTGTTTGCGCTTTCGTCTGTCGCGCAAACCACCACGAAAAATTTGCTCGAAGAAACAAATTTACACTTTTTCTTAGAAGGCGAACCGACTCCGCAAGACGTTGGTTTCGATAATCCGAAAAGTTCCTGGAAAGTAAAGTATGAATTATACTTAACGGATTTTTCCGAACTGGAAAAACTCGGAATCTGCAAAAGAGACGAAGCAGGCAGACATATCTGTCAGTTAGTCAAAGATAAAAAACAGAACAAGCAAATAAAGAAAAAATCATCGAAAATTTCAAAGGGAAGTTTTACCAGACAATTGCTCTCAAGCGAAGCAAACAGACAGGTTACAGTTCCCGTAAATCTTTCCCCGAATGTTATCGAAATTTATAACCAAGCCACCAAAATTCCCGAAAGAAATCCGACTTTTATCTTGTTTGTAACCGAGAAGGTTTCGGTTACAAATTCAGACAGTTCAAAATTAAAAGAGAAATACTCGATAACAGGCATTCGGAATCTCAAGAACGCTATGTCAAATCAAACTTTCGAGTATTGGGACGTGAAAAACCTGTCTCTGACGATTTCGATTGTCAGACAAGCAAGCGGTCAACTCAAACTTGTCGGCAGTCGGGTTCATTAAATTGAAAATGTTTGGTCTGGGCGGCAGGATTCAAACCTGCGAACACTTCTTTCCAAAAGAAGCCCGTATAGTCATCTGCGGAACGCCCAGAGATAAAAAAAATTGGCTTCGGAGAAAGGATTTGAACCTTTATTTCTTGATTCAAAGTCAAGCGTCCTGCCGATTGGACGACCCCGAAACGATTTGGCGGCTTCGGCAGGATTTGAACCCGCAACCTCAAGATTCGTATTCTTGCGCTCTAATTCCGTTGAGCTACGAAGCCGTATAAAGAATTGGCGGAAGACACAGGACTCGAACCTATATGCGCTTTGCGGCGCGACAGTTTTCAGGACTGCTGCCATACCGATTTGGCTTGGCTTCCGCTAGAAAAAATTGTGAGGTGTGAGATGTAAGAAATCACGTTTTTCTTTGCGCCGTTGGGAAAAATTGGCAGGCGTGTTCAGATTTGAACTGAAAATTTCGGTTTTGGAGACCGACGTTTTGCCGATTAAAACTAAACGCCTGTAAAAAATTTGGAGTGAGCGACGGGAGTCGAACCCGCAGCATTCGGTTTGGAAGACCGACACTCAGCCTATTTGAGTTTCGCTCACGAAAAAACTGGTGCATCAGGAAGGACTCGAACCTTCACGGCTATAAAAGCCACAGTTTTACAGACTGCTTACCTTTCCAAAGCGGCGACTGATGCGTGAAAATTTATAAGATTTGTGGTTAAATAAAAAACGCGAAGGCAGGCATCCAGACACACGAAGACACACTTAGAGTGTGGATTTGCCAAAAAGATTGATTCTTAAGTTACTCGCCAAAGTTCTGCAAGAGTCAATCTTATGTGCGTCGGGCGGGCTGCCTTTCGCGTTTTTTTCTATCAAAAAATAATTACTTCAATTGTCAAAGAACCTTGTAAAAAGAAAAAGGAGCGGCAACTTTTAAGTCTCTCAGAGAAACTTGCGTTACCACTCCTAAAAAATTTCGTAAAACTTTTTTGTTTTAGATACGTTTTGGGAGCGGAAACGAAGCCGCTCCCGCACTGCTAAATATTTAATTCACAACGGTCTAACCCGTTGAGTTTCGTCTGATAATTTGATTTCTCGCCGCCGACACACAAACTCACACACAGGCTGACGCTAAACCGCATTCTAAAAATTGCGGGCGAGCCGTTCGGTGTCTTGTTTGTATGTATCCAGCTTTGCGACATTAAAATTATCTCCAAAAATTTTGCTTCTCACCGAAGCAGTTGCAAGTTTTAGCACAGGTAAAAATCGCTTGTCAAGAGTTTTTTGTAAAAAATTTTAGAAATTGAAAAAAAACATCAAAAATGACGAAAGCCTTTCGGTTGTAAAATCGTCGTTTCGTTTCCATCGACAAGTTCAATTATTTCTATATTTGCCGTGATTTCTCCGACGCGGGAAAAAGCGAAGTTTTTGAGCTGTTTTTCGAGACGTGAAATTTTTTTCGGATTTACGGTAAAAAGCAGTTCAAAATCCTCGCCGCCGTTTAAAGCGCAGTCCGATTTTTCCAGTATGTCGATATTTTTATCGATTGGGATTTTGTCGAAGAAAATTTTTGCGCCTGTTTTACTTTCCCGGCAAAGATGCCGTAAATCGCCGGATAATCCGTCGCTTAAGTCAATCATCGCGGTTGCTAAATTGTCTGCGCCGAGAATTTGTCCGATTTCGATTTGCGGATTCGGTGCAAGCTGTCGCAAAAGAAGCTGCCGCAACGGAAAGTTAATTTCTTCCGCAAATCGTTCACCGTTTTCAAGCAATTTTAAGCTGCGCGCCGCCCCGCCGAGTTGTCCGGTTACAAAAATTAAATCGCCGGCTTTCGCGCCCGAACGCAGAACGGCGTTTCCTTTTTTTACTTCTCCGGCGGCAATCGAATCGACGACGATTTTGTCTGGCGTCCGGGAAACGTCGCCGCCGATTAGCTTGACGTTGAATTTTTCCGCCAGTCGAAAATAACCATCGTAAAATCTTTCGACGAAATCGGTTTTCCAGATTTTTTCGGGAATTCCAATCGAAAGCATCGACCAAACGGGTTTTGCGCCCATCGCGGCAACGTCGGAGAGCGAAACGGCCAGCGCTTTATGACCGAGAAATTCCGGCTGCGTCCAATCGATTCGGAAATCAATGTCTTCGATTAGCAAATCCGTCGTTATAACCAAATCGATTTCGGAATCTTTCGGAACGACGGCGCAGTCGTCGCCGATTTTTGACGTGAGAGAACGATTGCGGAGTTTTTCGATAAAACCGAATTCTGATTTCATATTAAATTTATTGACATAAATTTATTAAATACTTACAATAACGGCGGCGGAAATTATAAAAAACATTAACATATCAGAGGCTCAAAATGGGACAATTTGCAACGGCGATACCGGAAAAAATCTTCTTTAAAATCGGCGAAGTCTGCGATTTAGTCGGCGTTCAGGCGCACGTTTTGCGATATTGGGAAACGGAATTTCCGATGCTTTCACCGCAAAAAAATCGTTCGGGGCAGAGAAGTTACCGGCGGCGCGATGTTGAAATCGCTTTGCGAATCAAGGAATTGCTCTACGACGACCTTTTTACGATTGCCGGAGCAAAGAAAAAACTGCAAATAGAATTGCGCGAAACCAATCGCTTGAAAATCGTCCATTCCGAACCGGCAGCAAAGGAAACTTTTATCAGAGAAGTAAGAATGCCTGAATCGACTCCGGTCGAGGAATATGCCGCGACGGATAATTTTGTCGAAGAAAATTCGGCGACGCCCGAAGGTATTCAAGAATTTGACGACATCGAAGTTCTTGATTACGCCGAGCCGGTTCAAATGAGCGCGGTAATGGACGAAGACCGCCGCGAGGCTTTGACCAATCTTGCCGCACAGCTTCTTGAACTGCGGGAAATGCTTAAAACCAAGAAAACCGAAAACGCGAACGCTCAAGTAAAAAATTATCGCGTTTGACAAACAATCGAATCGTTTCTAAGCTGAATAAATAACGGGACGTAGCGCAGCCTGGTAGCGCGCACGCTTGGGGTGCGTGAGGTCGTGAGTTCGAATCTCGCCGTCCCGATTCAATAAAAAAGGTTCGCCGATAACAATTGTTATCGGCGAACCTTTTTTTGTTCAAACAGAAAATTATTGTTCAAATTCCGTGCCTTCCATTTTGACTCGCTCAGGAGCTATTCCATACATTTTTTTGTGCAGGCGGCTGACCAGAAATTGGTCGAAAAAAACGATTACAGCGCCGATACCGCAAAGAATTACGCCCAAAAACGGGCTGCCCGACAAACCGCTTTCTCCTAGATTATTGCGATTTTTGAACGTGGCAAAGGTGTCATCGAGCAGAAAAGTCTGAATAATAATAAAAGCCGCGAAATACAAAAAAGTCGTCCACAAAGCCCACGACTGCTGCAATCTCCAAAATAAAACATTGGCTAAAACCAGCAGAATTATTGAAGAAAGCCAGAGGAACATCCACGCCATTCCCGAAAAATTTTCGTAATTTTGAACGACGTTGACGGGCGCGTCGATGCTGTTTAGCCAACTGTATGAATAAAAAGCCAGCGAAGACATTATCAGCACGGCGATTGCTATGGCAATCGAATATATTTTGTTCCACATATCTGTCGTTTGTATCACAAAGCCGAAAATAAAACAAAATTCAGGCGATTGACCGGAACGAATCTTAATCAATCGCCTGAAGTTATTTGGCGGTTTTGTTTTATCTGCCGGGTGTAACGGATAAATAAATCGTCTGTCCCTTTCGATTGATTAGCAATAAAATCGGTCGGTCGCCGGATTTTTCAAGCGCGCTTTGCACCTGTTCGGTTGTTTCGACCGAATTTCTGTTAATTTCAATGATAACGTCGCCGCGGGCGATTCCGACTTCCGCCGCCGCGCCGTTCGGGTCAACTTCCATCACGACCAAACCTTTCGTATCGTCCGGCAGCCCGACTTGTTTGAGAATTTCGGGCGTTGCCGGTTGTAAGGAAAGACCGAGCTTGCCGTTTTCCGTAGAATTGCCCGAAT
>JALZOE010000453.1:1907-3076 GCA_030857325.1 Acidobacteriota bacterium | reverse complement strand
CGGAAATGTTCGGCGTCGCCGTAAACCCAATGATTCGATAGTTTGACGGATGAACTTTGACAATCAGGCGCGTGTTTTCGTTTATCGCTTTTTCATAATCCGAGATGCGCGTGCGATTTGTCGCGCCGACTTCGCGCAGAATCGCGCCCGATTCGGTCATCACGTCGGGAATGCGAAAATCGCCGCCGATTTCAACCAACTCGCCACGCGAGATTATCGCCTCGCCGCCTTTCGCCAGCCCGGTCAAAACCAAAATGCACGCCGCCGCGCAGTTATTGACGATGAGTGCGCTTTCCGCGCCGGTAATTTCCGCTAGTAATTGTTCGGCGCGCTCGCCGCGTTTCCCGCGTTTTCCGGTTTCAAGATTGTATTCGAGATTGCAGTAACCGCCCGCTTTTCCAAAAATCGCTTTTCTCGCGTTCTCCGAAAGCGGCGCGCGTCCCAGATTTGTGTGAATGACGACGCCCGTCGCGTTGATAACTCGCCGCAAACTTTTGTTTTGCTCGCCGCGCCAAAGTTTTTCAAGATTTTTTTCGGCTTCGGCAAGCAGATTTTCACGCGAAAAATCTTTTTCGTTTCCCGCGCCGCAAGCGATATTTTCCTGAATTTTGCCGCGCAGCCCGTCAATTACGACGCGGACTAAAAAGGTTAAATGTTTTGCGCCGGTTTCGCTTAAAATTCCGTTAGCCGTCGCCGAGCGCAGCAGCGCATCAACCGAAGGCAAATATCTTAAAATTTCCGCGCCGTTTTTCGTCGCCTGATTTTCCATAAAAATATTTTAGCTTTAAAAACCGGAAAACAAGGAATAGTATCGTTTTTGGAAATGTAATTTAAAGTAGGAATTGTTTTCCGAAAACAAAAAGGATTAAAAAAAATGGCAGTTATAGGCAATAAATTATACCGGCAGACACAATCAAAACAGGAAGATTCGGCGCACCTCGACCAGCAGATTGCGCGCATCGAAGACGACATTCGCAAGCTGAAAATCGACTTCGACATTTATTTTAACGGCAGCGGAAAACGCCCGCCGCTCGAAGCCCGCGCGCGGCTCGAATCGAATATCAAACGCATCGCCGACGACCGTAATTTAACTTACGCCCAGCGCTACCAATTCAACAGCATCGTTTCGCGCTTCACTTCCTACCGCGAGCTGTGGCGCAGGCTTCTGA
>JALZOE010000453.1:0-1897 GCA_030857325.1 Acidobacteriota bacterium | reverse complement strand
CCGTAATTTAACTGAAGCCTGTGCGTAATTCATTTTTGTTAAAAATTATCATTGTTAGGTTTAGAGGCGGGCAGTAGCCCGCCTTCCGTTGATGTCCGCGAATAGCGGCCAGCAGCCCGTTTCTAAACCATTGATATTATTGATATTTAATTATGCACACCCTTCATTTAACTTACGCCCAGCGCTACCAATTCAACAGCATCGTTTCGCGCTTCACTTCCTACCGCGAGCTGTGGCGCAGGCTTCTGAAAGCCAAAGGCGAGGAAATTTAACATTTACCATTTACCGTCTAAACCCTGAATTTTAGATAACTTCAGATTCGGACAAGAAATAATAGCCGCGAGAACACAAAAAAAACTAAAAAAAATTCTTTTCTCTGTTTCTTTTGCGGCTATTATTCCTCTATTTTTGTTTATACCGAACTGACGTTTAGATAAAAAAAGGCGACTTCCGAAAAAGTCGCTTTTTTATTTATATAATGCTGTGCGGCTCGTATAAAAAACCATCAGCAATCAAATCGATTCGGCTTATTGAACCATCAGAACGTTTTCAGCCTGCGGACCTTTCGGACCGTTGGTAACTTCAAACTCGACATCCTGACCTTGCGTTAAAGTCTTATAACCGTCGCCGGAAATCGCGCTGTAATGCACGAAAATATCCTGCTCGCCGGGTTGTTCGATAAAACCGTAACCTTTCGCGTTATTAAACCATTTGACTTTACCTACTGTTTTTGACATTTTTCTAATTCCTCCTACAAACTTCAGTGAATTTAAATAAATAAACGCCTTTAATGACGTTTGACAGTTCGTTCCGAGCCGAATCGTGTTTTGCAGTAAAACACGGGCAAAAAAAACAAAAATCCGCGCTCGATTACAGCCGAAAATTTCGACTTCATTTGACGCGAATTGGCAGAGATGCAATAAAACTCATTTTCTAAGCAAGTAGAAAATCTTAAAACGCAAGATTTTTCCGGGAGATTCATTTGTTGTGCTGTTTTTGATAGAACGATAGAAAAATTAACGGAAACGCGGCGTTCTGTCAAGAGAGTTTTTGAAGTTTTTTATGGCTTTCGGTAATAAACTCAATAAATTGACATAAATAGACTGATAACAGAAGATAAAAATGAGATTCTATATGATTCGGAATTGAAATTTATGACCGACGAACTTCTAAAACGGCGCGCAGAACTTCCGATTTTGGAAAAATATTTTGTCCGGCTTCGCACGGTTTAAGCGCGAAGCCGTCGGCGTTGACGAGAAAATGACGGCAAAGCGGCATTCTAAAAAGCCGTAATGGTATGAATATTAAAATTTTACTCGAAAAAACCGAAGATAATGATTATACCGCGTCAGTTCCGGCGCTCGAAGGTTGCCAATCGCGGGCGAAAACGCGCGAAGAAGCATTAAATAATATTAGCGAAGCGATTCATAACTATTTTGAATCGAAATTCGCCGAAATAGAAAACCCGGAAAACGCAGAAATTATCGAACTGGCAATATGACAATTCTGCTTTCTTACAATAAATATCTGAAAGTTCCCGAACTGATAAGTTTGCAGGAAACCTTGTCCGACCCGCAAAGCCACGACGAGCTGCTGTTTATCGTCATTCATCAAACTTACGAATTGTGGTTTAAACAAATTCTGCACGAAATCGACGGAAGCATTAAATGGCTCGACGAAAATCGATTGTTTCGCGCCAATCATTCTTTGCGCGCCGTCGTCGGCATCGAAAAAGTTCTGGTTACGCAAATCCATATTCTCGAATCGATGGCGCAAATCGGATTTCTTGAGTTTCGGGATAAACTCAATCCGGCAAGCGGTTTCCAGTCGATGCAGTTTCGCGAACTCGAATTTGTTTCCGGCGCGAAAGATGAAAATTTGTTGAAATCTTTCGCCG
>JALZOE010000452.1 GCA_030857325.1 Acidobacteriota bacterium | reverse complement strand
CAGATAAAACGCGTCGATATGATTTATATGGAGCGTAAACGCGAGCGCAACGTGATGGATTACGACGATTTACTGCTTAATTGGAAACGTCTTTTGATTCAAAAATCCGACATCGCCGCCGTTTACGCCGAACAGTTCGAGCATATCTTGGTTGACGAATATCAGGACACGAATAAACTGCAAGCCGAAGTAATCGACTTGCTGGCGGTCAAACATCGCAACGTGAAGGTTGTCGGCGACGACGCGCAGTCCATTTTCGCGTGGCGCGGCGCAGAGTTTACGAATATTTACGAATTTCCGAAGCGTTATCCCGAATGCGAGATTTATAAATTGGAAACCAATTATCGCTCGACGCCGGAGATTTTAGGCTTGGCGAACGTCTCGATTGCCAACAACCGAAAACAGTTTCCGAAAGTTTTACAGGCGGTCAAAAAATCGAAAGGCTTTGCGCCCGCCTTGATTCCGTGCCGCGATGTCGAACAGCAATCGGCGTTTATCGCGTCCAGAATTTTGGAATTGCGCGACGAAGGAACGTCTTTGGAAGACATCGCCGTTCTCTACCGCTCGCATTATCATTCGCTCGAACTGCAATTGGAATTAACGCGCCGAAATATTCCGTATCGCATTCAATCGGGCGTCCGTTTTTTTGAACAGGCGCACATCAAAGACGTGATTTCCTATCTCAGAATCATCGTCAATCCGCGCGACGAACTCGCGTGGAAACGAATTTTGAAAATGATTCCGAGCGTCGGCAACCAGACGGCGAACAAGATTTACGAAAGTCTGGCGTATGCCGAAAATCCGTTCGCGCTCGTCAAAAAAGAAGATTTTTTATACAAACCGCGCAGTTCAAAAGCGTGGGCGACGTTTGTAAATCTACTTGATAATCTGACTGCCGACCAAAACAGAAATAATCCGGCGAAACAAATCGAGATGATTTTAAGCGGCGGCTACGAACAGCATCTTCAGGAAACTTACGAAAACGCCGAAGCCAGAACCGAAGACTTGAAACAGCTCGCCATTTACGCGTCGAAATACGAATCAACCGAAAGTTTTCTCTCCGAATTAGCATTAATTTCGACCGAGAGATTCGGCGCGCCGCAGAATATCGTCGGCGAAGACGTTATTTCAGGTGGCGAAGAAGATGAATTATTAACCTTAACCTCAATCCATCAGGCAAAAGGCGCGGAATGGAAAGTAGTTTTTATGATTTGGACGGCGGAAGGCAAATTTCCGTCGCCGCGCGCGCTCAAAGAAATCAACAGCGAGGAAGAAGAACGCCGCCTCTGGTATGTCGCCCTCACCCGCGCTAAAGACGAGCTTTATCTGACGTATCCGCTAATGATTACCGACTACAACCGCCAAACCGTCCTCCAAAAACCGTCGCGCTTCATAATGGAATGCCCGCCCGCGCTTTTTGAACTCTGGAGTCTCGAAGAAGACGCGCCGAAATTCGACGCGCCCATCGGTTTGATTGAAGAAAAGCCGAAAGATTATTTGAATTAAGTAATCGGACAGAAAGTTTTATAAATGCGGAAGCCCGCACAAAGTAAGGGCGCAAACTATAACGAAAGACACACTTACTCCGTGCGTGTTTCTGCAACTGCGTAGCTTCTATTAGTTTCAGGAAACTTTTTCCGAAAACCGCCGATAACTTACACAGTAAATTATTTTGCTTAGTTAGAAGGAGTAATTATGGCAAACGGCATCGTCAACATACTGACGGAGAAAATCTTTCCGTCAAACGCGCCCGGCAATCAGACCGAGAGCGGCAATCTAAAAGCATTGCTGTTTTCGCCGCCGATTACGAAAGGCGAAGCGGACGCGGCACTAAATCAAATAACCGGACAGTTCATCGCCGGGCAGGATTCCGCAGGCAAAATATCCGCTGCCGCAAATCCGGTTGACGACAATGCCGCGCCCAAAAAGACGGTAGGCGATTTTCTGGCGGAGATTATGCGGCGTCAGCCGGTTAAGACAAATGACGATAATCAGAGCAAAATACAAATCCCGATGCGCCCGGATAAATCGCCCGAACGGATGACGCGCGCCGATTACACGCGGGCGTTTCGGCGCGCGGTTTATGAGAAAGCAATGCCGGGCGTAAAGCTGACGAATGAAGAAATAAGATTGGCGGATAAAGCGTTAATCGATTCCGGTTTATACGCGACCGGCTATAACCTTCACGGAACAATGCAAAGTTTGCGGAATCTGCAAAAGCATTACGGAGACACGATGCCGGTCAGCGCCGGACGGCAAAATCTCGAATACGCGAGCCGTGCCGGAGAAGCCGTTCTACAGTTTCAGGAATATCAAGCCGCGCAATCGGACGCCGTTCGGGAAAAAGCCCGAAACGAAGTCAATTAAATGTTCGCCGACCAGGGCAGAGTGTTGTGGAATTCGGCGGTCAACATCGTCGAAGGCACAATCAACACGGCGATTGACACGGCTTTGATAAACGGCGGACGAAATCCGACTGCGCTTTTGAACCCGAATCGCCCGCAGGCAGATTTCTCATCAGCGAAAACCGATTACCGCTCAGAGATGATGCGCCGCAATCTCGAAGGAAAACTTGACGGCGACGGAATTAAAGCCGGGCAATTTATCGAAACCGGCGTAACTATTCTCGCGCCCATTGTCGTCGGCGCGGCAACTGCGCCGAAAGTTGCGCCGCAGAGTTTGAAAACTTTGGGCGGCATTCCCGAAGTAGCGCAAGTGTTGAAAGTTCCGCAAGGCTTGAGCGAAACACAATTTGCCAAATTTTCGCAGACGATAAGACAGTCGAAAGCTGCCGAATACGGAACAGATATAAGAGTTCACGGCAGTCGCGCGGCGGGAACGGCAACAAAAGGTTCTGATATTGACGTTGCTATTCGCGTTCCAAAAGAGAAGTTTGACCAACTTATTAAAGAAGCATTTAAGAATGTAAATCCCGGAAGTTCAAAAGAAAGAACAATGAAATACGCCATTAAAAATGGAATTATTCAAAGAGGAGAGGTAAAGTTGAGCAATCTTGGTAAACAACTAGAAAACAGGTTCGGTTTTTCAGATGTTGATATTTCCGTCGTTAGAGAAGGC
>JALZOE010000451.1 GCA_030857325.1 Acidobacteriota bacterium | reverse complement strand
GCCTTTGACCGCTCCGTTCGATACGGAGACGTAAAACCAGCCGTTTGTGTCCCGCGCTTTTTCCAGGCTAATTTTTTCTCCTTTTTGAACCGTTTGAACTTTTTCCGAAGCCGAATCAGGTGATTTACGCAAAAAAGTCGATACAACGATTACTTCCGCCTGTCTTTGAGCAAAAATCGAAAAAGCAGACAATAAAGTTAAAATTAAAGTGATAAAAATTTTCATAACGGAAATTACAACTGTTTGGTGCGAAATTTTCCACGCGTGCGAACCGCCACATCGGGACGTTTAACTTTAACGTCGATTTCGTGAACAGCCTTATCGTTTGCGGCATCTTTCGAGTTATAACCGAGCCGGTACTGCTGGGTCAATTCGCCGGTAATTTTTCTAAAGATTTTCTTCAAATTCGGCACATCGCTGAAGTAAAATCTGCCGGCGGTCATATCCGACATTTTTACCAAAGAATCGACGGCTTCAATTTCATCGTTTCTTTCGAGAAGTATAATTTCCTCTTCGGTCGGCACATACATTACCCGTCCGGGAACTAAAGGCGAATTTTTATTTTTATTTTTTCGAGGCTTTTTGTTTTGCCGCCCTTTTTTTGTTCTGTCTGAATCAGCCGCCGGTTTATTAATCTTCAAGCCTGTTTTATAAAATATGGTGTAAATCAATATGTCCGATTCTTCCAGCCGGTCTAACAGTTCATCTTTTGTTACGGCGCTCCCGAAATCCTTGCCGTCCGACAAAAGAATGATTACTTTGCGCCCCTGTGTATTAACAAACGAATCCTGCGCGATTTGCCGGACGGCGCTGTACATAAGCGTTCCGCCCTGCTCGTTGATTTCGACTTTATCGAGAGAGTTTTTGAGCGTCTGATGATTAGAAGTAAAAGGATTGAGAATTTTTACTTGAGAATCGAATGTCGCCACCTGACATTGGTCGTTCGGGTTCAACAATTCTATAAAATCTTCGGCGGCATCTTTGATTTTCTTTATTACATTCCTGGCGCTTCCGCTGGTGTCGAGCAGCAGAACGATATTGAGCGGTTCGTTGTATTTAGCGAAAAACGTGATTTTTTGTTTTATACCGTCTTGATAAACAGTAAAATCTTCCTTCGTCAAGCCGGGAATATAATGCCCTTCTCGGTCGCTTACGGTAACCGGAACGCTGACAAACATCTTGTTTGTTTTCTGGTTCGTGTCGGACTCGGTAACTTGAGCCTGTAGCTTAAGCGGCAAAATCAAAAGCATTAAAGAAAGTAAGGCGAAAATGATTTTCATAACTTCTCGGTAAACTGTAAATATAGATTGTTCAGGTCTTGGATTTCGGCAGCACAACGGTTAAAAGTATAGTAAATTGTCGGCAAATAAGTCCAGCTATTTTAGTTGCCAGTGAATTTAGCAGAGAAAATTTAACGACTGAAAAGTCCTGAAAAAAGCTATTTTTTATTTTTTATCGCAATCTTCAAACCCGGAATAGTTTATCCGAAAGAAGTTTAGAAATAGTTCAGACACTTATAAATTTTCGGCTTAATCCGCGAGACAGAAAACTTGCGTTCCCGGCTTTTTCTTATTTTGAAAATAAATTGGCATAAGTTTTGCGGTTGTTCGGATTGGTTTTATAAGGAGAGACCTTTATGGACATATACAAACATTTTTTGCAGCCGTTTGCAGTGATTATCCTGGCTTTTTTGTTTTTTCAAAACGTCGCGGCGCAAAGCCGCACCGACCGCGTTTTAATTGACGAAGCAAACAGAGTTACCGGCGACGAATTTCCGTTTTTTTCAAATACTCCGAACGGCGCGCGCGTTTACGCGGTCAATCAGCCGACCGCAAAAATGTTAAGCGCAATCGACCGCGGATTAAAAGACCTTTTTGCGGTGGCGGCGAAAAATAATTACCCGAAACGCTCAAGTTATTCGGATTACACGATTTTTATTGCCCGTCCCGACCGCTTGAAAGATATAAATAATCAGTATTCGCCCGATATAGCAATCGGCGCGGCGCAGTATGCCGGTTCGATTTATGATAAAGGCGGTTATATTTACGCGGCGGGAATGGTTCTGGCTTTTAATCCGTGCGCCTTTGTTATCGGCGAACACACGAAAAACTTTCAGCGCGTTTCGGATGTCGTGCGTTACGAAGGCGAACATCTGGTGCTTTATCACAACAATCGCCGGGTTTATAACAAAACTTTAGACCACAGCAGAGGCGGCGGACATCCGATTCTACAGTAACGATTTACCAATTTTTATCAATCAAAGCGATTGAAAAGCCAAAGGGGAAAAGATGTGTGTTTTCGTCTTTTCCCCTTTTTTATTTTAAATCGTCTATTCGGGATGAATTTCATTTATGCTATATCGTGCAAAAGCTAAACCATTTTGTTTCCGCAAATGATGTAAGTTTCCCGCTGCCAACTGTGTAAAAGTCAAAAAGCCTCGCAAATACCAACGTTTCGACTTATTTTTCCGCAATGGCACGACCATTGCTTAATACTTCAGCGGATGTCGAGTTTGAAAAAATCCGCGAAGACGGAGGTCGGATATGAACTTTTGTGGATTAGCGTCCGAAATCTTCGCGGTTTTTTCCTTAACATTCGTAATTGAAGCCGATGAAAGGTTTGAAATAAAACCGGTAAAAAACGTGATTTTACCGACGACGGCATTTTGAAAAAATTTTATAAGTTTGGTCGCCGGCATTTTAGCTCAACGACCACTTAAAAGACCAACGCGAAGGGGAGAGCGCGTTGGTCTTTTTTTATTTCCCGTAACCGCTTGAAAAGATTCGATTTAGAAAAATCGATGTGCTGAATAATGTGCCGTGGGTGATATTTAGCAGGAAAACAACCATAATGAAACGCTTTTAGGCGCGGTTAGAAATCTTGGCGGGCTTTTTTTATTTCACCGGCGCATGAAACATACGATAAAGGACAAATTCGTTCGTTTTAGTTTAGAATCGATACTTGCCGACTCGCCGAAAAATTTGGCTTATTTGCCGTTATGCCGCCGCTGTGATACAAAGTAGTTTTTCAATTGAATAATCAAAATATCTACATTTAACAGGAGAAGACTATTTAAAAT